>DAOPQX010000290.1:0-4206 GCA_035348395.1 Vicinamibacterales bacterium
GTGCTTTTCGCGCGAAGCCGAGCGGGGGGAGCCCCGCGGCAGGACCCGCGAACACGCACGCTTCCTCCGTCATGGTGAAGAAGAGGGCTAGGCCGCCCCCGCGGTCCCGGCCTTCGGCCCGAACTGCGCGAGCAACTGGTTGAGGTCGTCGTGGGGACGCGGGATCACCTGGACGCTGACCACCTCGCCCAGCTTCCGCGCCGCCTCGGCGCCCGCGTCGGTCGCCGCCTTGACCGCTGCGACGTCCCCCTCGACGAAGGCAGTGACCAGGCCCGAGCCCACCGGCTCCCAGGCCGTGAAGGTGACGGTGGCCGCCTTCAGCATCGCGTCCACCGCCTCGAAGAGCGCCACGAGCCCCCGCGTCTCGACCATGCCCAGCGCTGGTTTCATCGTTTCTTCTCCGTGAACAGTTCCATCTCACTGGCCAGGTGCAGCGCGCACGCGTTGGCCTCGTCGGTGTCCATGTGGACGTTGAGCCGGGAACGCGGGTCGATCCGCACGTGCACCCGGCTGAAGACAACCCCGGCATCGCCGCCAACCCGCAGCTGCATCAGGTCGCCCTGCTGCACCCCGTAGTGGCGGGCCTCGTCCGGGTTCATGTGGACGTGAATCGCCGCCCGGATCAGGCCCTCCTCCAGGCGCACCATCCCCTTGGGCCCGAGCACGTGAGCACCGGGCGTCCCGTCGATGTCGCCCGACAGCCGCACCGGCACGTTCTCGAAGCCGAGGGTGATGGCGTCGGTGAAGGCCAGCTCGATCTGCGAACGGCCGCGGGTCGGGCCGAGGACGCGAAGTTGCAGAGTCCGGCCGCGCGGGCCGACCAGCGTCACCTGTTCCCTGGCGGCGTAGTTGCCTTCCTGGTAGAGCGGGCGCTCGGGCGTCAGCTCGTACCCGGGGCCGAAGAGCGCCTCGAGGTGCTCGCGGCTCAGGTGCGCGTGGCGCGACGAGGCCTGGACGACCAGGCGCGACGAGGCGCCGCCCGTCAGCTCGGCGAGGCGGCTCGTCACCACCTCGCGCACGATCTGCTCGACCAGCCCGCGGCTGACCGCGTGCCCCGGCTCACGCGCCATGAGCCCCTCCCGCCGGCGCCGGCAGGCCCGCGATCACCTCGGCGGTGGCGCGCGCCACGATCCGCTCCTCGTCGGCCGGCACGACGAGCACGGCGACGGGGGAGCCCGCGGGTGAGATCCGCGCCTCGGCGCGGGTCGCCGCGTTGACCCCCTCGTCGAGGACGATGCCGAAGGCCTCGAGGCCGCGGCAGACGCCCGCGCGGATTGCCGGGCTGTTCTCGCCAATGCCACCCGAGAAGGTGAGCACGTCGAGGCCGCCCAGCTCGACGAGGAACGCCCCGACGGAGTGGCGGATGGCACGCACGTACACGTCGAGGGCCAGGCGGGCACGCGGGTTCCCCGACGAGGCCGCCTCGTCGAGATCGCGAAGGTCCCCGCTCAGGCCGCTGAGGCCCGCGAGCCCCGATTCGGACGCGAGCACGCGGGCCATCTCGTCCACCCCGAGGCCGCGGCGTTTCATGACGAAGAGGGCCGCGAACACGTCGAGGTCGCCGGTGCGGTTGTTCTGGGGGAGGCCCGACTGCGGCGACATCCCGAAGCTGCTGTCCACCGCGACGCCGTCGCGGATGGCGGCGACGCTGGAGCTGCCACCGAGGTGACACGAGATGTGGCGGGCCTTCGGCCCGACGATCGAGCGGGCGTGCTCGCTGGCCGCACGGTGGCTGGCGCCGTGGAAGCCATAGCGGCGAACGCCAAGGTCCTGGCGCCAGGCGTAGGGAACCGCGTAGGTGGTGGCGGCCTCGTCCAGGGCGTCGAAGAAGGCGGTCTCGAAGAGCGCGACGAGGGGGACGCCGGGCAGCGCGCGCCGGAACGAACGCATGGCCGCCACGTAGGGCGGGTTGTGCGCCGGAGCGAAGAAGGCAAATGCCTCCATCGCCTCCAGCACCTCGTCGTCCACCACCCGGGCGCCGCTGACGGGGCCCGCGTGCACGGCCTTGAAGCCGATGGCGGAAAGGTCCGACAGGCCGGCCAGCGCGCGTCCCTCGCCGGCGATGTCATCGGTGCACAGGCGGATGGCGGACTCGTAATCGGAACAGGGGCTTCCCGGCTGGCCAATCCGCTCGACGCGCCCGTGGGCAACGGGAGTGATCGCGCCCGCCTCGGTCCGGTAGAGGCGGTACTTGAAGGAGGTGCTGCCGATGTTGGCGACCAGGATGTTCATGGATGACAGAAAATGAAAGAAATCTGTCACTCGTTCCGGGTGCATCGAACGACAACGAGCGCTGGGACGAAGCAGCCTATCTCTACCAATTATCGGGAGTCTGGCCGCCTTCCTTTATCCGCGTCCGGCGGGTCTCTCCCTGCAGGCGAGGCCTGTTGCGGCCGAATCATATGAAAGGGACTTGACAGAAGTCAACAGTATTCTTACAGTTCCTGGCGACAATCTGGCGGACAACGGTCTCAGGCAAGAGGACTATGGCCAAGGCCAGCGGCGAGGCTTGCGGCGGCATCCCGGACGTGACCCGGCTCGAGGCGCTTGGCATCGTCGGCGCGGGCGGGGGAGGGTTCCCGGCCGCCGTCAAGCTGCGGGTGAAGGTGCCGACCGTCATCGTCAACGGCGCCGAGTGCGAGCCCCTGCTGCACAAGGACAAGGAACTGCTGCAGCACCAGGCGGGCCCGATGCTGCGGGGCCTGGACGTCGCGATGGCGCTGGTGGGCGCGCGCGAAGGGGTCGTCGGGGTGAAGGAGAAGTACCGGGCGGTGCTCGAGGCGCTCGGGCCCCAGCTGCGCGCCGGCGTGCGGCTGCTGCCGCTTCGCGACACCTACCCGGCGGGCGATGAGTTCGTGCTGGTGCACGACGCGACCGGCCGCGTCATCCCGCCCGGCGGGTTGCCGAAGGATGTCGGCGCGGTGGTGCTGAACGTCGAGACGCTGGTCAACATCGGCCTGGGTCTCCCCGTCACGCACAAGTACTTGACGGTGGCGGGCGCCGTTGGCGAGCCGGTCACGCTGCGGGTCCCGGTGGGGATGTCGATCGGCGAGGCGATCGAGGCGGCCGGCGGGCCAACCGAGCCGAACGTCGCGGCGCTGCTCGGTGGCGTCATGATGGGGCGCCTGGCGACGGGCTTCGACGAGCCGGTCACCAAGACGCTCGGCGGGATCGTCGTGCTGCCGGCCGCCCACAAGCTCGTGACCTGGTACAAGACGGGCCGCCGGCAGGTCGAGCGCATCGGGAAGTCGGCGTGCGACCAGTGCCGGTTCTGCACCGAGCTGTGCCCGCGCTACCTGCTCGGCCACCCGATCGAGCCGCACAAGGCGATGCAGGCCCTCGGCTTCACCGGCCAGGCGGCGAGGCTGGTGGCCGGCACGCTGTACTGCTGCGAGTGCAACCTCTGCAGCCTCTACTCCTGTCCCGAGGACCTCGACCCCAAGAACGTCTGCACCTTCGGGAAGCCGGTGGCTCGGCAGGCGGGCCTGGCCTGGCAGGGCGACCCGGCGTCGGTCGCCCCGCACCCGCTCGGGAGCGCGCGGCGGGTGCCGATGCGGCGCCTCATGACGAGGCTCGGCTTGAACGGCTTCGCGAACGCGGGGCCGCTCGCCGATCGGGAGTTCCACCCGCGGCGCGTCGTGCTGCCGCTCAAGCAGCACGCAGGCGCGCCGGCGGTGCCGCGGGTCGCCGCCGGGACGCGCGTCGCGCCCGGCCAGGTGATCGCCGCACCGGCGCCCGGGGCGCTCGGGGCGACGCTTCACGCGAGCATCGCCGGGGTGGTGCGCGAGGTTGGCGAGGCGATCGTCATCGAGGCGTGAGCGGCGGGGCTGCTGAAAGGACGGACGCGGTGGCAAAGCTCAATTCCATCGGACTCGTCGAGACCTCCTCGATCGCGGTCGGCTACCGGGCCGAGGACGCCATGCTCAAGGCGGCCGAGGTGCAGCTGCTGCTGGCCCGCACCATCTGCTCGGGCAAGTACCTCGTGGTCGTCGGCGGCGACGTCGCGTCGGTGCAGGCCTCGGTGGAGGCGGGCGCGGCGCAGTGCAACGGGGCGCTCATCGAGCAGCGCGTCGTCACGCAGGTCCACCCCGGCGTCTTCCCGGCCATCGGCTTGTCGGTGGAGCCGGGCCCCGACCGCATCCAGGCGCTCGGCGTCATCGAGGGCGCGGACGAGATCTCGATCGAGTTCTTCTCGGGCGAGAAGCT
>DAOPQX010000290.1:4216-4775 GCA_035348395.1 Vicinamibacterales bacterium
GTGACGAGCACGCGGCTCGAGGCCCGTACCGACTCGGCCTCGAGCATCGTCGAGGTGGCCGACGCGGCCGCAAAGGCCGCCGACGTCGTGCTGTTCCGCGTGCACTTGGCGATGGCGATCGGCGGCAAGGGGTTCGTGCTGCTGACGGGCGACGTGGCGAGCGTGGAAGCGGCGGTCGCGGCGGGGGCCGCGGTGGCGGCCGACGAGGGGATTCTCGTCGCGAAGACGGTCATCCCCGCGCCGGCCCGGGAGCTGTTCACAGAGCTGATCTAGGCGATCCAATCACCGGACCGAGACCACGGTCACCGACTTGGGCTCGAGGGTCAGGAGGAGCCGATCCCCCTCCACCTTCGCCGTAATCGGTTTCGGCACCACGGCGTTCGGCGCCTCGAAGGTGTTCACGCTGTCCACGGCGCCGGCAGTCAGCGTTTCACCGGAAGCGGTGGCGGCACGGGCGCCGGCAAGGCGGACGGCGATCGTGGCCGGGCGGTTGGGATCGACGTTGGTCAGCGCGAGCCACAGGGTGCCGGCCGCGTCCTTCGCGGCGATCGCGTCCAGG
>DAOPQX010000291.1:0-2286 GCA_035348395.1 Vicinamibacterales bacterium
GCCTGCCGTCACCTCTGTCGCTCATGTGGTCGCCCCCGGATCATCCTGGACTTCACCACTTTCTCACACATGGCCGCGGCGGCCCATCCCGGGGCGATGCGAGGACGTCCCCGGTTCGAGATCCGGCCCGGTTTTCGGGCCGCCGCAACCGCGTCGGCTGCCGCGCCTGAGGTACAATACCGGCTTCGCACACAACGCGGCGCAGGGGAACTCCATGTCACTCATGAGACGCGTGTTCCTCGCCGGGGCCGAGAGCGCGTGGCTGCGTGGGCGCGCCATGCGGGCACCCTTCGTCCGGCGCTCGGTCTCGCGCTTCATGCCGGGCGAGACGATGGACGACGCCCTCGAGGCGGCGCGGCAGATCGAGGCGCAGCAGGGAACCGGCGCGTTACTCACGCACCTTGGCGAGAACCTGTCGTCGCTCGCCGAGGCCGAGGCGGTCACCGGGCACTACCTCCGGTTGATCGACCGCGTGCGCGAGGGCCGGCTCGATTCCCAGGTGTCGGTGAAGCTCACCCAGCTCGGCCTCGACCTCGGCGCGGCCGAGTGCCTCGAGAACGTTCGCCGCCTCGTCGAGCACGCCGAGCGGGCCGGCAGCATGGTCTGGATCGACATGGAAAGCTCGCCGTACGTCGATCCGACGCTCGACATCTTCCGGCGCCTCAGGGAGCGCACACCGCGCGTCGGCGTCTGCCTGCAGGCCTACCTGCGGCGCACCCCGTCCGACCTCGACACGCTGCTCCCGGTCGGCGCCGCCATCCGCCTGGTCAAGGGTGCCTACCGCGAGCCGCCGGCGGTGGCCTTCCCAAAGAAGGCCGACGTGGACGAGCAGTACTTTCGGCTGGCGCGACGGCTCCTCGACCCATCGCTCCCTCAGGGCACGTTCCTTGGCATCGCCACGCACGACGAGCGGCTCATCGAGCGGCTGCGCACGACCGCGGCAGCGGGGGGGGCCGACCCGGCACGGTACGAGCACGAGATGCTGTACGGCATCCAGCGCCCGCTCCAGGCGAAGCTGACACATGAGGGCGAGCGTCTCCGCATCCTCATCAGCTACGGCGAGTACTGGTTTCCCTGGTTCATGCGCCGGCTCGCCGAGCGGCCCGCCAACGCCTTCTTCGTTGCCAGGAACCTGCTGCGCGGATAGAGTGACACGACAGCCGCGGCCGGCGTCCGGCTCCCAAATCCCGATTCCTGAATCCCGAATCCTGATTCCCAAACGGAGTTTCCCATGTCGAGTGACCGTCCTGCGATATCGCGTCGTGGCCTGCTGACCGGGGTGCTGGGGGCCGCGGCGGCGTCGATGACCGCGCGCCGCGCGGCCGCGCAAGGACGGGCGCGCGTGATCCGCGTCGAGTCGCCGAAGGTGTGGGCCGCCGACCGGCGAGACCCGGCGGCGGTGGCCGCGATGGTGGACCGGGGCCTGACGGCGTTCACGGGGAAGGCGAAGCCCGCCGAGGCGTGGGCCCAGTTCTTCAAGCCAGGCATGCGCGTCGGGCTCAAGATCAACCTGCTCGGCCGGCCGCTGCTCTACACGGCACCCGAGGTGACCGACGCGGTCGTGGCCGGCGTGCTCTCCGCCGGCGTGAAGCCGGCCGACGTCATCGTCTGGGACCGTCACGCCGATCACTTCGGCCCGACGCGCTACAAGGCTGACACGACCGGCGCACGGGGCGAGCGGATCATGACCGGCGGGCGGTACGACCGTTCGCGCGCCTGCGAGGCGTCGGGCGGCCTCGCGCCGATCGACCGGATCGCCACCGAGTTGACCGACATGACCGTGAACCTCCCGCTGCTGAAGAACCACGGGATGGCGGGCGTCACGCTGGCCTTGAAGAACATCGCGTTCGGGTGCTACCAGCACCACCGTGCCGCGCACTCGGGCAACTGCGACCCGTTTGTCGCCGAGGCGTGCCGCCACTACCTGTCCCAGACGAAGGTGCCCCTCCATGTTCTCGACGCCACCGAGGCCTGCTACGACCAGGGGCCCCAGCCGGGCAGCACCGAACCCATCTGGCGCGAGAACGCCATCTACGTCGCTACCGATCCCGTCGCCCTCGACGTAGTCTGCCGGGAGGTGATCCTCGCCAGGCAGCGAGCCTCCGGCCTCGGCAACCGGATGTCGCAGTGCCGCCACATCGAAACCGCCGCGTCGATGGGGCTGGGGGTGGGCGATCCCGGCCGGATCGACCTGGTGACCATCAGGGTGTAGGGCTAGCCGCTGTCGCTACCGCTGGCACTTCTCGCACCAGTACGTCCCCCGCGCCTCCTCGCCCTGCTTCGCGT
>DAOPQX010000291.1:2386-4749 GCA_035348395.1 Vicinamibacterales bacterium
CGCTGGCACTTCTCGCACCAGTACGTCCCCCGCGCCTCCTCGCCCTGCTTCGCGTAGCGGATGGGCGTGCCGCAGCGGCGGCACGGACGGCCCGTGCGGCCGTAGACCCACAGCCTCGCGGCCGGGTTTGCCAGCCGCGTCGTCCGCCTGTATCCGGGGAATGCCGGACCGAAGCTGCGCTCCGAGGGCTCCACGACGTTTGCGAGCATGAGCGAACGAAGCGTGCCGATGAGACGCCGGACCTCCTCCGGCGAGAGCGTCGAGACGCGGCGGCCGGGGTGGATGGCCGAGAGGAACAGCGCCTCCGACTTGTAGACGTTGCCCGCACCCGCCATTACCGCCTGGTCGATGAGCGCGCGGGCGATCGTCTCGCCCGGCCGCGCCGAGAGGCGCGCGGCCGCCTCGTCGATGTCGAACGATTCGGACAGCAGGTCGGGGCCGAGGCGAGAGAGCGGCCGGTGGGAGGCGAGACGCGCCGCGGGGACGAACTCCGCAACCGGCACGTCGAACGCGACGGCGACGAACTCACCGGTGGCGACGAGCACCGACATCGCCGATCGCGCACGCCGCCACCGTTCGCCTGGGCGATAGAGGTGCCAGCTCCCGTTCATGCGCATGTGCGTGCGCAGGACGAGCCCGCCCGAGAACTCCATCAGCAGGTGCTTGCCGGCGGCCCGCACGTCGAGCACGGTCTGCCCCGTCAGCGGCCGGTCGACGACGTGCCGATCGAGCGAGGCGAAACGCGACTCGAACGCCGTGACCGAACGCCCCGCGAGCGCGGCCTTGAGCGTGCGCGCCGACCTGAAGATCGTGTCGCCCTCGGGCATCTCTCAGCGTCGGGGGCGACCCAAGGGTCGCCCCTACGATGTCCTTTCCTTCGCCGCCTGGAACCCCGTCGCCCGTCGCGTGAAGCCGGCCTCGAGCAGGAACGGCGCGAGCGCGTGGCGCTCGACCACCTGGCCGTCGATCTCGCCGATCAGCATCCCCTCGGGGCCCGCGGTCGCCATCTCGAACCACAGGCGGGCCACCGCGCGGGCGGCAATGCCGCGCGCCGGTTCCTCCTCGGGCAGGAACGAGAGGAAGAGCCGGTCGGCCTTGCCGACGTAGGCGGCCAGCGTCCCGTTCACCAGCACGACCCGCGCGCCGACCGAGCGGGTGGGGCCGCGCGATCCCGATTCGGATGCCGAAGCGGGCCACCGCAGCACGGCCCCATATGGGTTGGCCGGGTCGGTTGCCGCCAGCAGCACCGCCTGGGGCTCATCGGGCTCGTCACGCAGCGAGCGCAGCAGGTCCACCGCGCCGGGCAGCGCGAACTGCGTGGCGCCCAGCCCGCCGACGAAGTAGCCACGGCGCACGCGCCCGGCGTCCTCCATCGCCTTCAGCACCTGGTAGATTGCGCTGAAGCCGCCTGGCAGGTTCTCGACCGCCACGATCTCGCGGGTGACGATCCCGTGCCGCGTGAGCAGCTGCGTCGCCATGTCGCTCGCCCAGGCGGTGGCCGCCCGCTTGCCGGGCGCCGCCGGGCGCGGGACGAGCGACCAGCGCCCCTCGGCGCGCGGCGGCGTCAGGCGCCGCGACCGGAACGGTGCCGGATCGGGACGCCGCCTGCGGCGCTCGGGCGGCCGCGTGAGCGCTCGCAGCGCCCGGAACGAGTCGTTGGTGACCAGGCCCATCCAGGCGAGGTCCCAGAGACGGTCCACCGTCTCGCCCGGGTAGCCGCCGCCGCACGCCTCGTGGATGGCGCCGAAGAACGAGGCGCCGGCGCGCGAGAGGAACTCGACGATCCGCCGCGCCCTGTCGTCCAGCTCGGGCCCGGGAGTGCCGGGCGGCAGCAGGCGAGGGAGGTGGTCCGTCAGGTACAGCGCCAGGCGGCCGTCGCGCTCGCCGAGCGGCTCGAGTCCGACCCACGCAATCTCTCCCGCGCTGCACAAGGCGTCCAGTTGCGACGGCTCGAACTCCGCGAGCCGCGCCGGCAGGATCTCCCGCTCGAGCAGCGACGCTGCCAGGGGCAGGCCCTGCAGCTGCTCGACGACGTCGAGCAGGGCGTCGAGCCCACGGCGGGGCGCGGTAACCCCGTGCCAGGCAACCGAGAGACGGCCGAGCGCGGCGGCGCTGACCGGCTCGACCTGCCGCCTCAGGCGCGCGAGCGACCGCTGCCGGATCTGCCGCAGGACTTCGCTCTCGCACCACTCGCGCCCGCGCCGGGCGGGTCTGAAGGCCCCCTGCAGCACGCGCCCCCGCGCGGCGAGGCGGGCAAGCGCCGCTTCGACGGTTCGGGGGGCGAGGCCGAAGCGCGCGGCCGCCTCCTCGATGGTGAACGGGCCGTGCGTCCGCGCGAAACGCAGCACGAGATCGCCGGCCGG
>DAOPQX010000292.1:0-4744 GCA_035348395.1 Vicinamibacterales bacterium
CAACCCCCGCGAGCCGTCCGGGCGCTCCCGCCGCCGGCAGCCTGCCGCCCCGGTACTTGTCCACCATCACGGCGAGGCGGTTCACCAGGTTCCCCAGGTTATTCGCCAGGTCGACGTTGTACCGCTCCTCGAACCGGTCCCACGAGAAGTCGCCGTCCTGCCCGTACGCGATCTCCTTGACCAGGTACAGCCGAAGCGGGTCGGGTCCGAAGCGCTCGGCCGCCTCGAGCGGGTCGAGGATCGTGCCGAGCGATTTACTCATCTTCTGCCCTTTGAGGTTGACGAAGCCGTGGCCGAAGACCTGCCTCGGGAGCGCCAGCCCCGCGCTCATCAGCATCGCGGGCCAGACGACGCAGTGGAACCGAGTGATGTCCTTCCCGATGACGTGCAGGTTCGCCGGCCACCACCGCTCGAACGACGCCTCGTCGCCCCCGAACCCGATCGCCGACACGTAGTTGATCAGCGCGTCGAACCAGACGTAGACAACGCTCGAGGGGTCGAAGGGCAGCGGGATGCCCCAGGACTGGCCGGCCCGGCTGATGGAGATGTCGTCGAGGCCCGACTCGAGCAGCCGGAGGATCTCGTTGCGGCGCACCTCGGGCTCGAGGAAACCGGGGTGCGCGTGGAAGTGTGCGAGCAGCGCGTCCCGGTGCTTCGACAGGCGGAAGAAGTGGTTGCGCTCCTTGATCCACTCGGGCTTGGTGAGGTGCACGGGGCAGAGGCCGTCCACCAGGTCCTTCTCGGGCTTGAACGCCTCGCACGACACGCAGTACGGCCCCTCGTAGAACGCCTCGTAGAGATCCCCGCGGTCGGCAATCCGCTGCACCATCGCGGTCACGCCGACGCGGTGGCGCTCCTCGGTCGTCCGGATGAAGTCGTCGAACGACACGTCGAGCCGCCCCCACACCTCCCGGAACTCACGTTCCATGCGGTCGCAGTACGCCACCGGGTCGAGCCCCAGCTCGCGGGCCTTCCGGAACACGTTCTGCGAGTGCTCGTCGTTGCCCATCAGGAAATGGGTCTCGGCGCCGAGCAGCCGCTGGTAGCGGGCGATGACGTCGGCCGTGATCTTCTCGTAGGCGGTGCCCAGGTGCGGCCGGCTGTTGACGTAGTCGATCGCGGTAGTGAGGTAGAAGCGGGACATAGGGCGTTCGATTGTACCTTCGACCCTTCTCGTTCCGTGCGGAGCGCGTCACCGGCCATACGCGCGGAGCGCGGCCGCCTGCACCTGCTTGACGGGAACCCCGGCCCGCGCGGCTGCCTTCTCGCAGTCGTCGAACTCGGGCGACGCGTTGACGACCTCCTGGCCCAGCCTCGCGACCTTGACCCGGATGGGGCCCCACGCCGTCTCGACACTCACCGTCTCGCGCGCCAGGCAGCTGCGCGCAACCTCCTGGTAGCGTAGCCCAATGGTGGTCGTTTCACGAAAGACGAGCTCGGCCAGCGCCTCGCGGCGCGAGGGCGGCGCCACCACGGTCAGCAGCGTCCCCGGCCGGTTCTTCTTCATCTGCACGCCGGTGTAGAAGACCTCGAGCGCGCCGGCGGCGTACAACCGGTTCATCAGCGCACCGAAGATCTGCGGGTTCATGTCGTCGATCTCGCACTCCATCACGACGACCCGCTCGACGGGCCCCTGCGCCCCGTCGTCGCCGATGACCACGCGCAGGACGTTCGGCGAACCCGGCAGGTCGCGGTCGCCCGCGCCGTACCCCACACGCTCGACCGCGATCGCGGGAAACGCGCCGTACTCGGTGGCGTGCCCCGCCACCAGCAGCGCGCCCGTCGGCGTCACCGTCTCCATCTGGACGCCGCTCGAGTAGACCGGCACGCCGGTCAGCAGGCCCAGCGTCGCGGGGGCCGGCACGGGGAAGACGCCGTGGGCCGAGCGGACCGTCCCGCCGCCGACGTTCAGGGGCGATGCCACGAAGCGGTCGATGGCGAACCACTCGAGCCCGAACACGGCGCCAGCCACGTCGACGATCGAGTCGAGCTCGCCCACCTCGTGCAGGTGCACCTCCTCGATGGGCATCCGGTGGATCGCGGCCTCGGCCGCGGCCAGCCGGCCGAACAGCTCGATGGTGCGCGCCTTGGCCCTGGCCGACAGCGATGAGCCTTCGATCAGGCGGTTGATCTCCGCGACCGAACGGTGGGCGTGGGCGCGAGACCCCGCGCCCTCGTGCGCGTGCGCGTGGCCGTGGCCGTGAGAGGGCTCGGCATCGTGGTCGTGCGGGTGAGAGTGGCCGTGGTCGTCCCCGTGCGAGTGGGAATGCGCCGGCCCGGCGCCGGGCGACCCGTGCCCCTCCTCGAGAAGGCGGAACTTGGTCGCCGAGACGCCCGCCCGGAGCACCTTCTCGGCCGACAGGCGCGTGCCCGGGAGCATGAGGGCGCCGAGGGCCTGCTCGAGCGCGGCGAGTGGAAGGCCCGCGTCGAGGAGCGCACCCAGCACCATGTCACCCGAAGCCCCCGCGAAGCAGTCGAAGTAGAGTACGCGCGCCATGTGCCTCCTGCCTCACCACAGCCCCGACTCCTTGAGGCTGTAGTACTTCCCGTCGCCAAGGATGACGTGATCGACGACCGTCACCCCCATCAGCTCGCCGGCCGCGTGCAGGCGCACGGTCAGTTCCACGTCCTCGGGGCTCGGCTGGGGGTCGCCGGAGGGGTGGTTGTGGAACAACAGCACCGCGGTGGCCGAGGCGAGCAGCGCCTGCCGGAACACCTCGCGCGGCTGCACGCTGGTCGCGTCCTGCGATCCGGTGGACAGCAGGGCGCAGCGGAGCACGCGGTGCTTGGTGTCGAGCAGCAGCGCCCCGAACTGCTCGATGGGCCGCCCGCCGTACTCGGGCATCAGGTAGTCGGCCGCCGCCCGCGGGCCGAGCACCTGGAAGCGATCGCCGGCGCGGCGCGCGAGAGCCCGGCGCCCCAGCTCGATGGCGGCCATCACCTGCGCGGCCCGGGCCTCCCCCATCCCGCGCACGCGCAGCAGCTCCTCGCGGCTGGCCCGCTGCACGCCGTGCAGGCCCCCGCACGCGGAAAGCAGCTGGTTGGCCAGGCCGAGCGCGTCGGCCCCCACCGTACCAGTACCGATCAGGGCGGCCAGCAGCTCGTTGTCGCCAAGGCCCGAGGCCCCGAGACGCGCCAGCTTCTCGCGCGGCCGGTCGGCTTGGCCCAGCGCCTTCACGGCCCGCTCCCCGAATCATCATTTATACTGCATCCCATGCTTCGCCTCGTCGTTCGCCTCGTGGTCCCCCTGGTTGCGGCCCTCGCCCTCTCGGCCTGCGCCGCACCGCCCGAGGCCGAGATGACCGAGGCACGCGAGGCCCTGGCGGCGGCGCGCGCTGCGGGGGCGGAGCGGTACGCTCCCGCCGAGTACGGCGAAGCGGCAGGCATGCTGCAGCGCTCCGAGCGGTTCGTGGCCGAGGGCGACTATCGCCAGGCGCTGAGCGCTGCCCTCGAGGCGCGCGAACTGGCCAACGCGGCGGCGGCCGCCGCCGGCGGCGCGAAGGAGGCGGCGCGAGCCCGTGCGACAACCGCGATGGATCAGGCGCAGGCATCGCTGGCCGCCGCGCGTGCCTTCACCGACGCGGCCACCGCGAAGCCGCCGCGCACCCGCCCCGAGCGGCTGCACGTCTCCGAGGTGCGCCGCGCGGTGGTGGCCGCCAATGTTGCCGTGCAAAAAGCGCGCGAGGCGATTGGCCGCGACGACTTCGCCGCGGCCACCGAGGCGCTCGACGCCGTGCGGGCGCAGCTCGACGAGGTGATGGCGGCAAAACCCGAGCCTCCTCCCCCGCCGAAGCCACGACGCCGGCGCTGACCGCTCTGCGCCGAGGTTGCAGGAACTGCTGCGAGATCGACGGCACGGTACGAGCCGACTGCTATCCTATTCGCCGCACGATCAGGCAACCACAAAGAACACAAAGAACACAAAGAACGACGAGCGTGGGGTGCTCGGGCAGCCCGAACTGCACGAGCGCCGGCCTGCCCCGATGGGCACGACTTCGCGTCCTTTGTGTCCTTTGTGGTTTTCTATCGTGGACCCGCCGTCAGGCCAGCCAGGTGCCGCGGCACAGGACCTCGGCCCAGCCCGTGAGGAAGAGCCCCTGCCCGGTCCACTCGACGCGCTGGGTGCCGCCGGGCGCCGCCACCTCCACGTCGCGCGACGCGCCGCCGGCAACGGCGGCGGCAACCGCCGACGCGCAGGCGCCGGTGCCCGACGCGAGCGTCGGCCCCACGCCGCGCTCCCAGATCAGGATCCGCACGCGCGAGGGCGATTCCACCGTGGCGAACTCGACGTTGGTGCCCTCCGGAAAAGCCTCGTGGTGCTCGAGCAGCGCCCCAAGGCGGTGCATCCGCTCCAGGCTCAGCGCGCCTTCGACGGCGACGCACTGCGGGTTCCCGACCCGCAGGGTGACCACCCGCAGCGCCTCTCCCCCGACCTCCAGCGTACGCTCGACGATCGCCTCGGGCATCCCCATCGCCGCCCGGAACGTCAGGCGGGTTCCGTCCCGTCGCAGCAGGTCGAGCCGTTTCTCGCCCGCATCAGTGTCGACGACGAGCGCGAGGTTGCCGGCGTCCGCACGGCCGTGCAGCAGCACGGCGCCCAGCGCCCGCACCCCGTTGCCCGACACCTCCGAGTAGCTGCCGTCGGCGTTGAACAGGCGCATGGCGGCGCCGCGCGGCGTCGGGCGGTAGAGGATCAGGCCGTCGGCGCCCACGCCGGTGTGTCGCGCGCACAGGGTGCGCGCCA
>DAOPQX010000293.1:0-4710 GCA_035348395.1 Vicinamibacterales bacterium
GCCGCTGCTGGCCCTGCCGGCGCTGCTGCTGCTGGCCCGCATCCTGCGGGGCGTGCCCGAGGTTCGCCTCTCGCGCGGCGACGAGCGGAATGGCTTCGGGGCGCTCGAGCCCTACGCGTCGCCGCTCGCGCTGCTCTGGACGGTGGTGGTCATCCGGACGGTCGTGGCCATCGGCTTCGCGACATTCCTCCCCGTGTTCATGGTCGGGAACGGCCTCACGGTGAGCGAGGCGGGGTTCGCGGTCACCTGCTACCTGCTGGCCGGGAGCTTCGGCGGCTTCTTCGGGGGGCCGGTGGCCGACCGCTTCGGCCCGCGCCTGGTCATCTCCTGGTCGCTGCTGCTCGCGGTGCCGCTGCTCGCCTCGGCGGCCTGGCTGAGCGGGCCGCTGTCGTACGTCCTGCTGACTGCGGGCGGCTTCTTCCTGGGCTCGACGCTGCCGGTGAACATCACCTACGCTCACATGATTGCCCCCGTGGCCACCGGCACCGTGTCGTCGCTGATGATGGGCGTGGCCTGGGGAGTGGGCGGCATGGCCGTGCCGCTGGTGGGGCTGGCGGGCGACCGGGTCGGCCTCGGCCCGGCGCTGCTGGTGCTCGCGTTCCTTCCCGCGGTGGCCGCCCTCATCACGCTGGCGCTCCCTCCGGGCGGGTCGCACGTCGAGGCCGCGGAGGGCGCGGCCGCCTCCGATTGACACACCGTCGCGCCCCCAATAGGATTCGCAGTCGTGAACCGAAGAGACTTTCTCGCCGCGGCGGCTGCAGCCGCTGCCGCGCCCGTTGCCCCCGCGCTGGGAGCATCGGGCCGGCAGGGCGCACCGGGACGCGCGGCCAACGCCTTCCACCTGCACTTCGCCCCGCACTTCGGGCAGTTCAAAGCGCACGCGGGTGACGACCTCACGGCCCAGATCGACTTCGTGGCGGGCCAGGGGTTCACCGCGATGTTCGACAACGGGCTCATGGGGCGGCCGCCGGCGCAGCAGGAGCTGATCGCGCGCGAGCTGTCGCGCCGCAACATGCAGCTCGGCCCCTTCGTGCTCTACGCCGACTTCAAGACGAAGAGCTTCGCGCTCCGCGACAAGGACGTCCGCGCGATGCTGCTGCAGAAGATGCGCGACGGGGTCGAGACGATGAAGCGGACCGGCGCGAAGCAGGCGCTGGTGGTGCTCGGCCGGTACGACGAGAGCCTCGCCTGGGACTACCAGACGGCGAACGCGGTCGATCACCTGAGGGCCTGCATGGAGATCGTCCAGCCGGCCGGCCTGGTGATCGTCCTCGAGCCTCTCAATCCCAGGGATCACCCCGGCCTGTTCCTGACGCGGATCCCGCAGGCCTACCAGATCTGCAAGGCCGTGGCGAACCCGTCGTGCAAGATCATCGACGACCTGTATCACCAGCAGATCACCGAGGGGAACCTCATCCCCAACATCGAGGCGGCGTGGGACGAGATCGCGGCGTTCCACCTCGGCGACAACCCCGGCCGGAAGGAGCCCACCACCGGCGAGATCAACTACCGGAACGTGTTCCGCTACATCCGCGACAGGGGCTACCAGGGCGTGCTCGGCATGGAACACGGCCAGAGCAAGCCGGGCATCGAGGGAGAGCGGGCGGTCATCGAGGCCTACCGCGCGTGCGATCCGTCCTGATCGGAGAGAAAGGCATCATGAGCGAGAACCAGACGACAGTCACCAGGCGCGATTTCGTGAAGGCCGCCAGCGCGGCCACGGCGGCGGCCGCCTTTGCCCAGCCGCTCGGCGTGTTCGCCCAGGGCTCGGACGCGATCAAGGTTGGCGTGATTGGCTGCGGCGGCCGGGGCACCGGCGCGGCGCTCGACTGCCTCAAGGGAGCGCAGGGTGTCGAGATCGTCGCCCTCGGCGACCTCGTTCCCGACCGGGTCGAGAGCGCGCTCGCGCGCCTCACCAAGGAGTTCCCCGATCGCGTCAAGGTGACCAAGGACCACCAGTTCACCGGCTTCGACAACTACAGGGGCGTCCTGTCGGTGCCCGGCGTGAACCTCATCATCACCGCGGCGCCCCCCGGGTTCCGGCCGATCCACCTGAAGGCGGCCGTCGAGGCGGGCAAGCACGTGTTCATGGAGAAGCCGGTCGCCGTCGACCCGGTCGGCGTGCGCTCGGTCATCGCTTCCTCGGAGCTGGCGAAGCAGAAGGGGTTGGCGATCGTCGCCGGCACCCAGCGCCGCCACCAGCAGCGCTACCTCGAGATGATGAAGCGCGTCCAGGACGGCCAGATCGGCGAGATCGTCGCCGCGCAGTGCTACTGGAACCAGGGCGACCTCTGGGTGAAGGAGCGCACGGCGGGGATGTCGGAGATCGAGTGGCAGTGCCGCAACTGGCTGTACTTCACCTGGACCTCCGGCGACCACATCGTCGAGCAGCACGTGCACAACATCGACGTGGTGAACTGGGCGATGGGCTGCATGCCGCGCAACGTGATGGGGATGGGCGGCCGGCAGGTGCGCGTCGCGCCCGAGTACGGCAACATCTACGACCACTTCGCCGTGGAGTTCGAGTACCCGAACGGCGTGCGGGTGAGCAGCATGTGCCGGCAGACCAAGGGCGCCAACGACCGGGTCGAGGAGCGGATCGTCGGGACCAAGGGGGTCGCGCTGAGCACGTCCAACTCCACGAAGATCACCGGCGCAACCGAGTGGACCTTCCAGGGGGACGAGATCAACCCGTACGTGCAGGAGCACATCGACCTCATCGCCTCGATCCGCGCCGGCAAGCCGCTCAACGAGGGGCGCCAGATCGCCGAGAGCACGATGTGCGCGATCATGGGGCGCATGAGCGCCTACACGGGCCGCGCGCTGTCGTGGGAGTGGGCGATGAACACGTCGAAGCTCGACCTCTCGCCCGCCAAGTACGAGTTCGGCCCCAACCCGGTTGACCCGGTGGCCATGCCGGGCGTGACGCCGCTGGTGTAGCAGCAGAGGACAGCGGACGGCCGATCGCAGGCAGCGACGGGGAACGGAGGTGCGGTGCAGGTTCCGCACGCTCCGTTCTCCGCTTCCCGTTCTCCATTCTTTCTCCGCTCTCACTCCTCGAAATCCGGCCCATCTGCCCCGCGGCAGGACCGCGAACGCCTTGCCCAACACGTGTGAGGAGCGGGGTAGAATGGACGAATGACCCGACAACTGAACGTCAGCTCGCTGGCGGGCCTGTGTCTCCTCGCGGCAACGCTCGCCGCCGCACAGCAGCCCCCCACCCCGCCGTCCGCGGCGCCGGCCGTTGCCCAGGAACCGGCCGCCGACCTCCTCAAGCAGGGCCAGCAGCTGCTGCGCGAGGGGAAGCACCAGGAAGCGCTTGACGCCTTCCGCGACGCGATCGCGAAGGCGCCCGCCTCGTCGCCCACGTGGGCCTCAGCCCAGCTGCAGGCCGGCGTCGTGCTCGACCTGCTCGGCAAGTACGAGGAGGCGCGGACCCACCTCTCCAAGGCGATCGACGCCGCACCGCCCCAGGACAAGCCGCGCGCGCGCCGGACCATGGCGATGTCGTACGCCTTCGAGCGCAACTGCGACGGCGCCGAGAAGTACCAGGCGCCGGTCTACGAGTCGTACCTGGAGGCCAAGGACTTCTTCATGGCCGGCGAAGTGGCGAACGAGCTGGCGCGCGTGTGCCTCGAGTCGGGCAACTCCGACAAGGCACTGACGTGGTACCAACGCGGCTACGCCGCCGGCATCAAGGAGCCTGGCATCACCCCCGAACGGCGCGACCTCTGGGAGTTCCGGTGGGAGCACGCGCAGGCTCGCATCGCGGCGCGCCGCGGCGAGGCAGACGAGGCGAAGAAGCACGTCGCCGCCGCCAAGGCAATCCACGACAAGGGGGCCAACCCCGAGCAGGCGCAGTTCGTGCCCTACCTGGTGGGCTACGTCGCCTTCTACACCGGCGACTACCAGACCGCCCTCGCCGAGCTGCAGAAGGGGAACCAGAACGACCCCTTCATCCTCGCCCTGATCGCCCAGGCGCACGAGAAGCTGGGGAACAAGGACCAGGCGATGGAGTACTACCGCAAGGCGGCCGCCTCGAACGCGCACAACCCCACCAACGCCTACGCGCGCCCGTTGGCCAAGGAGAAGCTCGGTATGAAGTAGGGCCTACCAGTAGAGCGCCAGGGCGAAGAGGCCGATCATCATGAAGACGAGGGCGAGCTTTGCGAGGGCGCCGAGCAGGAACCCGATCCAGGCTCCGGCGCCCGCGCGCCCCGCGCCCTCGAGGCCGCGCCGCGCCCACACCTCGCCCAGCACCGCGCCGGCGAACGGCCCGACAATCAGGCCCGGGAGGCCGAAGAACAGCCCCGCCATCGTGCCGAGGGCGGCGCCGACGGCCGCCCGCTTCGACGCGCCGAACCGGCGCACGCCGAGCGCGGCGGCCGCGAGGTCCACGAGGTAGGAGAGCCCCGCCAGCACCGCGAGCAGCCCGAGCGTCAGCCAGCCCACCCGCGTGAAGCCGTCGGCCCAGGCCCCCACGACGAGGCCCGCGAGCACGAGGATGGGCCCCGGGAGGGCGGGCAGCACCGTGCCCGCGATCCCGACCACCACGAGCACGATCGCCAGAAGCCAGAGCAGGGCGGAGAGCATGGGAGGCATCACGGAGGATTGTACGGGAGGTCTGTCGTGCAGAAGGTGCAGAAGGTGCAGGAGGTGCAGGAGGTGCTGGTGCCAAGGGTGCAGGAGGTGCTGGTGCCAAGGGTGCAG
>DAOPQX010000294.1:0-413 GCA_035348395.1 Vicinamibacterales bacterium
AGCGGCGTCGGTCGGGCCGTCCACGCCGTCGGTGCCCCCGCTGAGCACCGCGGCCTCGATCCCGTCCCGGTCGAGGGCCATCGCGGCGCCGAGCGCCAGCTCCTGGTTCCGCCCGCCGCGCCCGTCGCCAACCACGTGCACGGTCGTCTCGCCGAAGGCGATCACCGACACCGGCGGGGTCAGTCCCTTCGCAGCCCGCAGCCCTTCGGCCACCAGCCGCGCCCCCGCCTCGCGGGCGTCGCCGACGAGCGGCTCGGGTAGCATCACCACCCGGTACCCGCGAGCCGCCGCCTCTCGTGCCGCGCCGTCGGCCGCGTCGCGCCCCGACCCGATCACGGCGGTCCTGACCCCGCCCAGGCGCGGGTCTCCGGGCTTCGGCGTCTCGTCCACCTCGCCCGCCGCGCCCCGACCGA
>DAOPQX010000294.1:423-3155 GCA_035348395.1 Vicinamibacterales bacterium
GCGCGCGGGGTAGGCGGAGGGCCCCCCGTAACGAGCGAGCACGCCGAGCGCGTCGGCGAAGGTCGTGGGATCGGGCACGGTTGGGCCCGAGGCAATCACGCCGAGGTCGTCGCCGACCACGTCCGAGACGGCCAGGGCGTGGCCGCGCCCGGCGGCGACACCGAGCTGTCCACCCTTGACGAGTGAAAGGTGCTTCCGGACCGTGTTGAGGGCCGTGATGTCGGCGCCGGCACCGAGCAGCGTGCGCGTCGTCTGCCTCTTGTCGTCGAGCGTGATCTCGGGCCGCGGCAGCGCGAGCAGCGCCGAGGCCCCTCCCGAGATCAGCACGACGAGCTCCTCGTCGGCCTGGAGGCCGCGCACCAGCTCGAGTGCCGCCTCGGCCGCCCGTGTGCTGCGCTCGTCCGGCACCGGGTGGCTGGCCGCGTGCCACACAAGCCCGGCCGGGAGCGCCATCGGGCAGTGCGTGCCGATCACGAGGCCCGCCCGGACGCGTCCCGGCTGCAGCGCGACGCACGCCTCCGCCAGCCACGGCGCGGCCTTGCCGACCGAGAGCAGCCGGAGCGGTTTCGCCGGGTCGGGCGCGAGCGCGCGCCCGGGCAGGAAGGCGTCTCGAAGCAGCCGCGCGGGATCGACCGACGCGAGCGCCGCCCGGAAGAGGGCGGGCAGGTCGCGGCGGAGCGGCGATGGGAGGGTCAGTTAATTGGCCTTCTTCGCGTCGGACCACGCCGAAAGGCCGGTCACGACGTCGAGCTGGCGCAGGAGGCGGCACATCACCTGGTCCGCGTCCTTCCGCCGGCACACCTGGTCGAGGCGATCCATCAGGCGCCGGACGCCGGCCTCGGCGCTGGTGATCGCCACCTCGGAGTAGTACTCGCGCTGCCGCTGGAGGCAACGCTGATGCTTGAGCAGTTCGTCCCGGTAGAAATCGATCGGGAACCGTCCCCGCGGCGCCTGTGGGAACACGAGGGTGCGACCGATGCGACTCATATTCGATTCAAGGGAATGACCGGCGGGCAATCTCAGTCTAGGACGCCCGCCGCGGGGCTGTCAACGGCGATCGTTCGATTGCCGGCGGCCGGAATCGCTTGTCCGGCGCGGCCCGGCGGCCGCCTCAGCCGAGGCGGCGCGCCGCCAGCAGCGCGCCGAGGCACCCGACGGCCATCCCGCCCACGACGACGAGCACGAGGGTCGCGAGCGGCAGTCCCACGATGCTGTTCGCGTCGATCAGGCCCGGCGCGGCGGCGGCGAGCCGCCCGCGCGCGAGCGAGATCGCGAGCCCCAGCGCGCCGAGCGCGAGGATCGCGCCGAGCGCCCCCTGCAGGATCCCCTCCATCACGAAGGGGCCTTTGATGAACGACAGGGGGGCACCGACCAGCTCCATGATCTGGATCTCGTCGCGGCGCGAGAAGAGCGCCAGCCTCACCACGTTGGTGACCGTGAGGGCGGCGGCGAGGGCGAGAACCGCGCCAACCAGCGCGCCGCCCCATCCGACCAGCGCGGCGATCGACTGCAGGCGCTGCAGCCACAGCCGGTCGTACCGGACGTCGCTGACGCCCCGCATCCCGCGCAGGCGGACGGCGAGCGATTCGACGAGGTCGCCGCCCGAGGCCTCGGGGGCGAGTCGCGCCTCGAACGACGCGGGGAACGGGTGAGCTTCCGGGCCCGAGACCGCGGGTGCCAGGTCGGGGAAGTCGCGCCGGAACCGCGCGAGCGCCTCGTCGCGCGTCACCAGCTGCACCTCGCGGACGAGGGGATCACCGCGCAGCGCCCGCTGCACCTCCGCCCGCTCGGCCAGCGAGACGTCGTCACGGAGGTACACGGACAGCTCGGCGGCCGCGCCCCAGCGCGCCACCAGCGCGTCCAGGTTCGCCGTGACGGCGAGGAAGATCCCCAGCACGAACAGCGCCGCGGCGATCGTCACCACCGAGAGGACCGTCGAGCGCCGCCCCCGCCACAGCCCCGTCACCGCCTCGCTCACGAAGTACTTCAGCCCGGCAAAGAGCATGGGTGGACCCTACCCGATTGCCAGCCGCCCGTGATCCAGCGTCACGGCGCGATGCCCCACGTGCCGGATCAACTCGCGGTCGTGCGTGGCGACCAGCACGGTCGTCCCCGTCGAGTTGATCTCGCGGAACAGGTTCATGATCTCGAGCGCGAGATCGGGATCGAGGTTGCCGGTCGGCTCGTCGGCGAGCACCAGCGTCGGCTCGTTCACGAGCGCCCGGGCGATCGACACGCGCTGCTGCTCGCCGCCCGAGAGCTCGAGCGGGTACGCGTTCGCCCGGTGCTGGAGCCCGACCCACTTCAGCACCTGGAAGGTGCGGCGCCGCTGCTGCACGTCGGGCACCCCCAGGATGCGGAGCGCGAACATCACGTTCTCGAAGACGGTCTTCCCGGGGATCAGCTTGAAGTCCTGGAACACGAAGCCGAGGGTGCGGCGGTAGGTCTGCACCTCGCGCGGCTTGAGGCGCGTGATGTCGCGCCCGCCGACGGCGACGCGGCCGGTGGTCGGCGCCTCCTGGCACAGCAGGATCCGCAGCAGCGTGCTCTTGCCGGCGCCGCTCGGCCCCGTCAGGAAGACGAACTCGCCCTTCCCGACGTGCATGCTGAAGTCCTCGAGCGCGAACACGTCGCGGCCGTAGAGCTTCGACAGGCCCTCGATCTCGATCACGGCAACTCGTCTCGGAGAAGGGCGCCCCTGCGCGCCGCGTGAAGTGCGCGCAGTATAGCAT
>DAOPQX010000294.1:3255-4704 GCA_035348395.1 Vicinamibacterales bacterium
TCGTCTCGGAGAAGGGCGCCCCTGCGCGCCGCGTGAAGTGCGCGCAGTATAGCATTAGAAAACAGCGGACAGCTAACAGCTGACAGCTAACAGCTGACAGCTGACAGCTGACAGCCAGCTCATAGCTGACAGCTAACAGCGGACAGCTAACAGCTGACAGCTGACAGCCGACAGCCGACGGCGGAGAGCACTGCCCGCAACCGGAGCGGGTGGCAGGGCGGGACAATGTCGCGAACCAGGGCGTTCGGCGTCAGTCCCGATTGGGATTCGGATTGGGATTCGGATTCGGATTGGGATTGGGATTGGGATTGGGATTGGGATTCATAGAGGTTCAGCGCGCGTCGTAGTCCGTCAGCTCGAGGCGGAAGGAGCCAAAGCCGGCGTCGACCAGGATGAGCAGCGGCACCCGCCTCGCGTCGGTCGTCGTGTAGATCGTCACGGAGAGGTTCTTCTGTCGCCCGCCGACCGCGCTCATGCGGGGGGTCAGCTTCAGCGCCTCGGCGCGGCGCCCCCGCACCTCGATCGTCTCCACCGCGTGGGCGGCAAGCGCCACCGCGTAGCGCCGGCCGCCCTCCACCACGGGGAGGTCGGCCGAGAAGCCGGGCCGAAGCGGTTGCGTGCGCGCGTAGAGGAACGCGGCGAGGCCGTCGCGCGCCCCCGTCGGCAGCCCAATGGGCGGGCCGTCACCGGTTCGAAGCGTCCGCGCCGCGTGGTCGAAGACGGTGGTCCGGTCCACCACCCGTCGCCCCTCCCGCAGGTGCTGCTCGTGGCGCAGCGGCAGCAGGTCGGCGTTTACCCACGTCTCGAGACGGTCGTGCGCCTCGAAGAAGCGCGAGACCCACGGCGCGGTTCGCAGCTCGATCGCCAGGTGCAGCGCCGCGCCCGCGACCCTCGGCGACCCGGTTCCGGCGTCGAGCCGCGCGGCGGTGATCGTCGCCTCGCCGGCCGGCAGGCCGAGGGAGGCCGCGCTCAGCCACGTGACCTCGAAAGACGCTCGCTCCGAGGCGGTGAACGGGAGCGGCCCGGGCGGCGGCGGGGGCGGCGGGTCGGGGCGAGGCACGGCCGCCTCGGACTCGGGCGTCCAGTGCAGCTCGTAGATCACGGCGCCGGGGACGCGCGCCCGCTCGCGAAGCGGCTCCCCGGAGCCCTCGAGCGGCCCCGGCGAGACGACGAACCGCACGCCGAGGTCGCGGAGCGCCCACAGCGCCTCGGCCGACGGCAGCTTGTTCAGAACGTCCACGAGCCCCATGAAGAACGACGGGCGCTGCCCGCTGTACCCGTTGACGATCGGGCGGCGGTGTTCGAGCGACTGCAGCATGGCGGGAGTGTTGCCCGCATCGTGGTCGAGCGGCAGGTAGAGGACGGCGCCCGGGCCCTCGGCGCGGGCCAGCCACTGCCCTGTCGGCGTCGAGGCCGCCGGCGCCGGTACCGACGGCAGCGGCACGTTCA
>DAOPQX010000295.1:0-2580 GCA_035348395.1 Vicinamibacterales bacterium
GAGGCCGAGGCCGAGCAGCACCCCGAGCGCGGCGAGCAGCGGGATCAGCGGTTCCACCACAGGCTGCTAGCGCTTGTAGACAGCGCTCACCGCTCCGCCCACGCCGGTGACCCGATCGATCTGGACGACCGGCGTGCCCCTGGCAGCGGCGAGCTTGTGGAACAGCTTGTCCGCGTTCCCCGCTGCCACCACCACGATGTAGTCGGCGAGGGGAACCGTCAGCTCGATCAGCTGGTTCGAGGCCTTGTCCCGGCGCGCCTGCCCCCCGGTGTGGACGAGCAGCACGCCCACCCCGGCCTCGCGCGCCGCCGCCAGCAGCGCCCTGACCCGGGCCAGCTCGTGAGGGAGATCGACGCCAGCCGCGGCGAGCGCCTCGGGCGTGGTTCCGACCACGACGATGAGCGTCTTCCTTCCAGCCAGGTCGGCGATGCCGGCGGCGGGCTGATAGTCGAGGCCGAGCTGGTACTGCGTGTTCAGCGCCAGCTTGACGATGGCGGCGTCGGCCCCCTGGCCGGCCGAGGTGATGAGGCCCGGGGGAGAGAACGACGGCTGCGCTGTGGCGGGTGCCGGCCCGGCCAGGAGGGACAGGGCCAACGCGGCGAGGAGGTTCCTGCGCATGGGCACAAGGATACCGGATGATCGCCGCGGCCGGCCCGACGTCCGGCGGGCCTCCCGGCGGCTCGTCCGGTCCGTGCTATGATTGCAGTTTCGAGGGGCCACCGAGGAGAGTGGAATGGACGTTCAGTACTACCGGGACGCGCTGGTCCGCAAACGGGACGAGATCCTCTCGACGGGCGGGATGAAACCCCTGCAGAGCGAAACGAACAGCCGGCAGGGCGACCTCGCGGATCAGGCCAGCGGGAACAACGAGGTCCACATCCAGCTCAAGCTGAAGCAGACCGACGCGAAGATCCTGCAGGCCATCGACGAGGCGCTCATCCGGATCGACAAGGGCACCTACGGCATCTGCCGCGACTGCGGTGAGCCGATCGCGCGTGCGAGGCTCGAGGCGATCCCGTGGACGCGCGTCTGCAAGACCTGCAAGGAAAAACAGACCGCGTGAAGCCCTCCGAGCTCCTGGCCCTGCTGCTCGAGTTCCACGCCGAGAAGGCCGGGCTGTACGGACGCCACGTCGCGGTCGCGCGGGTCGCGGCGCACTACGACGTCAACAATGTCTATCAGTACGTGATTGCGCGCGAGGAGCAGCACCTCGACTGGCTTCGCCAGGCCATCCTCGATGCCGGGGGCGACGTTCCCGGGGCCGCCGGGCCGCCCGAGCCCGAAAGGCCGCGAGACGAGGGCGCTCTCCGCGAGCTGGCCCGGGCCGACGCCGGCGCGGTCAGGGCCGCGGTCGAGAAGTGGCGCTCGCGCCTCGTGCAGATCACAAACGCCCGGCACCGGAAGATGCTCGAGCTGACGCTCGGCGAGATGCTCGAGCAGGCCCGCTTCTTCGACCAGGCGGCGTCGGGCCGTCTCGACCTGCTGGGCCGCCGGACGGGCGGCCCGAGGACACCGGGCGCCGTCGTCGCTTCTCGCTGGCGCGCATGAGCCGGCTCGTCAGGGTGGCGGTTGCCTTGGGCAGCAACATCGGGGACCGTCGCGCGAACCTCGCCGCGGCCGCCGGTCGCCTCGACTCGCTCCTCCGCGGTTCGCGAACCTCCTCCTTCATCGAGACCGACCCGGTCGGGGTCGGGTCGCAGCCGAAGTTCCTCAATGCCGCGATGACCGGCCTGGCCGCGCTCGACGCCCGCTCGCTGCTCGAGGCGCTGCTGGCGATCGAGCGCGAGGGCGGGCGCGAACGCCCGTTCCCCGGCTCGCCCCGCACGATCGACCTCGACCTCATCCTCTACGGTGAGGTCCGCCTCGACGAGCCGGGCCTCGTGGTTCCGCACCCTCGCTTCCGTGAGCGGCGCTTCGTGCTCGAGCCGCTTGCCGAGATCGCTCCGGGCATGATCGATCCGGTGACCGGGAAGACGGTGCAGCAGCTCCTGCAGCAGCTGACGGCAGGCAGCTGACAGCTGACCGCGACCGCTGACCGCCCTACTTGGTATAGACCATCTTCCGCTCGCCGCGCGCGCTGGCGGTCACGATCGTCAGCTCCTTGCCGCCGGCCCCGAGGCTCCAGGTCTCGGTGGTCTCCATGGTTCCGTTGGGGGTCTCGCGCACCGTCTTGATGACCAGCTGGTCGCCGTTCCACGAGGCAGTGCTCTTCGAGGTCATCGGCCCCATGGCGTTGGTGCTCTCGGTGCCATCGAGCTTGTAGGTCATCGTCATCGTCCGCTCGCCGCGGCTGGTTTCGCGGGCCAGTTCGGTTGCCGTCTGCTTGACGGTCATCGGGCCGCCCGGGCCGCGCCCTCCCGGGGGGCCGCCGGGGCCGCCGCCCATGACACTCTTTGCGGGGTCGAGCGTCCAGGTGCCCGAGAAGTCGGGCTTCGCCTGGGCGAACGCGAGGGCGGTGACAGCCAGGGCCAGCACCGCGGTGCAGAATGCCGCTCTCCTCATCGGTTCTCCTCCGTGTCTGTCCTTCACAGGCGGGACGCCTGTGCTACTCGTATCGAAGCGCCTCGATCGGGTCGAGCG
>DAOPQX010000295.1:2680-4687 GCA_035348395.1 Vicinamibacterales bacterium
TCTGGATGTAGGTGATGCCGCGGAACTTCTTCTGGATCGTCGTGTAGGGGGCGAAGATCACGTCGTCCTGGTCCTGGCCCATGGCCGACTGGCCGCGGCTGGCCATCACCCCGACGATCTTGAACGGCTGGTTCCGGATGCGGATCATCTGCCCCACCGGGTCGGAGCCGTCCGGGAAGAGCATGTCGCGCACGGTGGTGCCGATGACGCAGACCTTGGCGGCGCTGGAGACGTCGGACGGCGTGAAGAAGGCGCCGCTCTCGGTCGCCCACGCCCTGATCATCGGCAGCTCGACGTCGGTGCCCTGCACGCGCGAGAACCAGTTCTGGTTGCCGGCGACGACCTGCGCCCCCTGGTCCACCCCCGCCGCGACGTACTGGACTCCGGGCACCTGGGTGCGGATGGCCTCGGCGTCCTCGGGCATCAGCGTGTTCGACGCGCCGGCGCCCATCCGCACGCCGCCCGAGGTGAAGTTGCCGGCGTTCACCATGATGACGTTGGTGCCGGCCGAGGCGATCTGCTGCTCGATCGACTGCGACGCGCCATTGCCGAGGGCCACCATCGTGATCACCGCCGCCACGCCGATGATCATCCCCAGCATGGTGAGCATCGTCCGCATCTTGTTGCGGTTCAGCGCCTTGAGCGCGATGCGGAAGGTCATCACGATCGACATGTCTGTCCTCGCCCTCTCGGCCGCCTGCTAGACCGACACCGGCGGCAGCGCCGCCATCTCCTCCGCGGCGACGCGGCGGCGGGCGATCTTCTCGTCGGTGACGATGTGGCCGTCGCGGAACGCGACGACGCGGGTGCCGTACTCCGCGATGTCGCGCTCGTGGGTGATCAGCAGCACCGTGATGCCGCGGTCGGCGTTCAGTTTCTGGAAGACGTCCATCACCTCGATCGACGTGCGGGTGTCGAGGTTCCCGGTCGGCTCGTCGGCGAGCAGGATCGACGGGTTGTTGATGAGCGCTCGCGCGATCGCGACCCGCTGCTGCTGCCCGCCCGAGAGCTGGTTGGGATAGTGGTGCGACCGATCCTCGAGCCCCACGAGCCGCAGCGCGTCCATCGCCCGCCGGTGGCGCTCGGAGGTCTTCGAGGGGCGGCCGTTGTACAGCAGGGGCAGCTCGACGTTCTCGATCGCGGAGGTGCGCGACAAGAGGTTGAAGCCCTGGAAGACGAAGCCGATCTGGTGGTTGCGGATCGCCGCCAGCTCGTTGCGGCTCAGGCGCGAGACGTCGCGCCCGTCGAGCAGGTACTGCCCCCCGGTCGGCCGGTCGAGGCAGCCGAGGATGTGCATGAAGGTCGACTTGCCCGAGCCCGAGGGGCCGGTGACGGCGACGAACTCGCCGGCCTCGACGTCGAGGCTCACGCCGCGCAGGGCGCGGACCTCGATGTCGCCAACCTGGTAGACCCGGGTCAAGTCCCGGACAGAGATCACTGGCATAGCCGCTCCGCCTCGCCCGCCTACCGCCGGAAGCCTCCCGGCGGCCCGCCCCGCTGCTGGATCAGGGGAGAGCCGCTGTTCCCCCGGCCCTGCACGGGCGAGCCGCCGATCTGGACCGCGGCAACCAGTTCCTGGCCCTCCTTCAAGTCTCCGTCGAGCAGCTCGGTGTTCTGGCCGTCCGAGATGCCCAGCCGCAGCCGGATCGGGCCCTTGATCTGCTTCTGGCCGCTGAGCCAGAGCCACACGCGGCCGACGCTGGTCGTGGTGGGCAGCGGGCCGAACAGCGAGTCGATCGTGGTGGCGCCGCCGGTCGCCATGGCGGGCACGGCCTCCTGGGTGCGCGCCTGCCCCGGGCGGGCGCCCGCGCCCGAGGGCTGGGCGTCGAGGTCGATGCCGCGCTCCTTGAGCCTGGCCAGGAACTGCTGGCGCTCGGCCTCGGGCATCTGCTTCAGCCGCTCCATCATTCGTGCACGGCGCTCGGGGTCGTTGGGGTCGAAGCGGCGGTCGCCGCCCCCGCGCTCGCCGGGCTGACCGGCGAGACCCGGCCTCGAGCTTCCGGCGGC
>DAOPQX010000296.1:0-4678 GCA_035348395.1 Vicinamibacterales bacterium
GCTCGCGCGGCTGGCCGATGCCGTTCGCGACGCGGACGTGCCTGATCGCGCGGTCGCCGTCACCTTCGACGACGGGTACCTCGACGTGCTGACCGGGGCCGTGCCGATCCTGGTCGAGTGCGAGGTGCCAGCCACCGCCTTCGTGACCAGCGAGGGCGGGCAGCCCGGGTACGAGTTCTGGTGGGATCTGCTGGATCGAATCTTCGCTCCGGGCAACGCGCTTCCCTCGGAGCTGGTGCTACCCACGGCGGGGATTCACGAGGCCTCCCTTGCAGACCCGCCTGCCAGGGCTGCGCTGCGCCAGCGCCTGACCGAGATCCTCTACGCGCTTCCGGAGGTGCCGCGAAAGAGGCTGGAGCGCGAGCTGGCGGAGTGGGGCGGCGCGGAGGCGGGTCCCGAACGGCCCGCCATTCTGAACCTGGAGGGGATTGCGCGGCTGGCTGCAACGCCCGGCATCACGATCGGTGCGCACGGAGCGCGTCATCTCTGCCTGCCGCTTCACGACGAGGACGTCCAGCGTCGTGACGTGGAGGAGAACAAGCGCCTGCTCGAGAGGATCGCCGGGTACCCGGTGACCTCCTTCGCCTACCCCTTCGGCGAACGCAGCCCGGCGACGGTACGCATCGTCCGCGAAGCCGGCTTCACGATCGGCGTCACCGTCGATGGCCGCGCCGCAACCGGCGGCATGCCGCGGCTGCTGTTGCCGCGGTGCGAGGTGCCGCCAGGGGACGACGCCGGCTTCAAAGCCTGGCTCTGGGGCCTGTTCGACGCCCGCGACTGATGCCCACCGGGCGCACGATCGAGCTCGCCGTCCCGCGCGGGGAGCGCCGGGGCCTCAGCTGACCGGCCCCGGCGCGGCGGGCGGCGGCGGCGGGGCCGCGGTTCTCTCCAGCTCCTCCACCCGCACGCTCACTCCCTTGGCCTCGACCGCATCGGGTGCGATGGCCAGGAACTCGCGGTAGGCGGCAACCGCCGCCGCGGCCTCGCCGCGCTTCTCCTCGCTGATGGCGAGGGCGAGGTGGAAGCTCGCATCGTCGGGCTTCGCCTCGATCGCCTCGCGGTACTGCGCCGCCGCTTCCTCGTCCCGGCCCGCGCGGTGGAGCGCCTGCGCCAGGTTGAAGAGGGTGGCGTAGTCGCCGGGGAACAGCTTGTCGGCGGCGCGGTAGTCGGAGATCGCCCCGCCCCAGTCGCCGAGCAGGCCGCGGCAGCGCGCCAGGTTGAAGCGGTAGGCCCACCGCCCGGCGTCCAGCGCGACCGCCCGCTCGAGCAGCGGCAGCGCGTCGATGGGGCGGCCGAGCCGAATCAACACCTGCCCCGCGTTGCTGTGCGACTCGGCATCGCTCGGGCGATCGGCAATCTGCCGCTCGAACATCTCGAGGGCGTGCTCGAGCTCTCCCCTCGAGTAGGCGAGCGTGCCGGCCGTCGCCGCGTCGATGAACGGCAGCTCGGTGGGCACCTGCTCGCCCGGCACGAAGGTCCGCGGCGAGGTGGCCCGCAGCATCGCGGCCAGCGGGCCCTCCTTCGCTGCTGCCGCCGCCGCCGGCGAGACGTTGGCCGAGGGGGCCGGGCCCCAGACCCAGCCGGTCAGCAGCAGGACGAGGGCCGCGGCCGCGGCGACGGCCGCCTGGCCGTACCGACGCGCCTTGGTCCCTCTTTGAAGATCGGCTCGGTCCCTCGTGGCACCTCGCCGCCCGCCGGGGCGCGGGGCGCCGAGCGCGACCGGGCGGGGATCGCGGCTCCGGCACCGCGGGCACTTCTCGTACCGGGAGTGGTACCGGATCCCGCACCGCCCGCACCTGACCGCGCCGCTCATCGCCGGATCTCCCGCCAGGAGAGGATGCGCACGCCCACCTGGCCGACGCCGTTGTTGAAGTCGTTCGGGTCGCCGTATGCCTCCACCTTCGAGCCGCCCGCACCGGAGGTGGCGAAGTAGAGGTGCTGGTCCACGACGAAGGGTGCCGTCGCGCGCCCCGCCCCCGTCTCGAACAGGACGGACGCCGTGCCGCCGCCTCCCTTCTTCCCGCTGCTCACGCCGGTTCCCAGGTAGGCGCCGGTGCCTTGGTACGTCAGCGCGTACAGGTTGTGCATCGTGTCCACCGGCGAGCCCGCGAGGTCCGTCGAGCACGCAGGCGCGACGTCCACCGTCGTCGTGAAGAACACGATCTCCCCCGCGACGGCGGGGGAGGTGGATGGCCGCTCGCCGACGGGCAGCCCCCCCAAATCGGTGACCGGCGCCATCTCGATGGGGTCGAACGAGTCGGAGAACACGCCGTTGACGTCCTGCACGCCGAAGAGCTTGAACTCGCCGATTCCGCCCGACGAGGAGGGCGAGGTCGGGAGGAGATCGCTACCCGTCATGAAGAAGATGTACCGGTAGGCCGAGCCGACGTACATCAGGGCGGACGAGGCGTAGATCGGCTGGTCGGTCGTCTTGATCACGCGGGGAATCTTGATCTCTCCCGTGGCGTCGAACTCGAAGCGGTAGTACCTTCCGTCGAGATCTCCCATGTACGCCCACCTGGCCATGTACGAGCCGTAGTTGCCCGTCACCGTCGGGTCGGCCTGCAGCGCGTTCTTGGGCGACGGGCTGCCGTCGCCCACGTCGTAGCACCCCATCCCGGTGCAACCGTTGCCCCCCGGGTTGCCGAGGAGCTTCCCGGTGTCCATCCGGATGAGGTAGAAGGCGTGGCCGGCGCTGGCACCGCCGCGGCCGGCCAGCACGGTTTCGGCACCGAGCGGGTAGTACCCGGAGCCGACCATCGCAACGTTCACGCTGCGGTCGGTGTTGAGCGCGCCAACCGCGGGGTCCGACCAGGTCTGGCCGACGGTCTTCTCCGCCGCAGTCGCGCTGGCCCTCAGCTCGCCGTAGACCCGGTAGACGCTGCCGGGCGTTGCGTCGGTCGGCGTCCCCGAGGGAGTGCCGGTCGAGGTGAGCCAGATATCCTGGCGGACGCTCGTGTCGAAGCTGCGATAGTCGGGGAAGGCCCACTTGAACTGGACGCGGCTCGGGCTCGCAAACGAGGCGAGCACCCCCTCGTAGTCGTCGCTGTCGGGGGGCGGCCCGCCCATGCCGGCCTCGGTCACGTCGAACGTCTGGTAGAAGGTGCCGCCGGGCCCCTCGCCGATCACCAGGTAGCTGCGCCACTCGCCGCCCGTCTTGATCTCGGCGATCTTCGGCGACTGGTCCATGTAGTAGTTGAACTGCTCCATGGGCTGCCCCTGCTCGTACATCGCGCGGAGCTTCGGCAGGAGGTTGTAGGGGATGAAGGCCCACACCTCGTAGCCGGTCCGTGCGTCGATCGCGTGGAGCATGCCGTCGTTGGCGCCGATCCAGATGATCGTTCGACGGTCCTTGTGGTCGCCCGCGTAGGTGCCGGTCGCGTCGGTGCGCCCGTAGTCGTCGTCGGGCGGCGGGTCGAGCGACGGCGGGTCCATGATCGCCGGGGTCGAGCCGATCACGGCGCCCAGGGGCTGCCGGCGGACGTAGCCGATCAGGTCTCTCGCCTCAACGTTCGACGTGTTGAGGGGGGTCGCGTTGTTGGTCGGTCCGAGGAACGGCGCGATCAGCCAGTGGTTCTCGGGCGTGAACGCCACCATCCCCGCCGTGGGGATGTAGGTGTAGATGTTGCGGGAGTCCGGGTTCCTCGGCACCCTCGCGAGGTTCGCCAGCTCGGGCCTTCCATCGAGGTCGGGCCACAGGGGCGTGCCGTCCTTGGTGAAGGTGTAGCCGGACGGCTTGGTGCTGTCGGGGATCGGCTTGAACACCCGGAAGGCGCGCAGGCGGCCGTAGAAGCCCGGCCCGTCCGGGAAGGCGTGCGCGTCAGCGAGGCCGAGCCCGAAACCCGCGGTGAGCATGAAGTTGTTGCGCTGGGGGATGACGTCCCCGGTGGCCGTGTAGACGGTGTGGTTCACCAGCAAGGTCGCCGTCGAGTCGCTGGCCTCCTCGAGGTTCACCGTGCCGACCACGGGGCTCACCGGGAAGTACTCGCTGGACCGGCGCTCGGTCTGCGCGTTGAAATCGGGGGGGCGACTGAAGCCGGCCTGGAGGGCGAGGTTGACCGCGCGCGCCACGCCGGGGCGGTTCCAGGCGCGGATGAGCACGCCGCCGCTCGAGTCGGCGATGGTCTGCAGCTGCACCTGGTCGGCCGCGTAGTTCGGCGACTGGGGGTTCGGGCGCACCCAGACGACGAAGATCGGCACCTTGTGGCCGCCTCCTGCCGCGAGCGCCTTGAACTCCGCCGCCTTGGCCGAGGGGTCGGCATGGTGGTCGCGGCCTCCCGTCACCAGCACCACGACCGTGTTGCGGCAGTTCGAGCAGGCGGTGTCGTTCACGATGGCGCTCGACGCGGCCGACTTGACGTCGCCGAGCAACTGCGTCAGCGGCCGGTCCTCGAAGCCCTGCGTGTCGAGCCCGGCCGGGATCAACAGCGGGTTGGTGTCCGCCCCGTTGGTCGTGTCGGTGCCAAGGACGTTGAGAACGCTCTGGGCGGTCCCCGCGGCCGGCGGCACCAGCGTCGAACTGGTGCTGAGGCCCGTGGAGTTGAGGCCGGCCACGCTGGTGGCGAAGATGCCGAGCAGGCCGCCGCCGTCGCATGCGCCCGTGTCGGCGATGCCGGCCAGCGGCGAGCCGGACGGCACGACCACCGGCGCGTCGCAGGTCGTGCGGCGGGCGGGCTGG
>DAOPQX010000297.1:0-4665 GCA_035348395.1 Vicinamibacterales bacterium
CCCGGTGGTGCCCGGCTTTGCGCACCTCGACGTGCCGCCCGACAGCCGCATCCTGAGCCAGTTCGACGACGGGTGGACGAACGTGCTGTTCGTGGGCCGGGTGATCCCGAACAAGCGGATCGACCAGGTGATCCGGATCTTCGCGGCGTACCAGCGCTTCTTCAACCCGCGCTCGCGGCTGCTGATCGTCGGCAGCCACACGAGCTTCGAGCGGTACCTGGCGATGCTCCACGGGCTGGTGGCCCGGCTCGGCGCCCGCGGCGTCCACTTCCTCGGCCACGTCTCGAACCGCGAGCTCACCGCGTGCTACGACGTGGCCGACGTCTTCCTCTGCGCGAGCGAGCACGAGGGGTTCTGCGTCCCGCTCGTGGAGTCGTTCTACAAGCGGGTGCCGGTGCTGGCGTACGCGGCGACGGCCGTGCCGGTGACGCTCGACGGGGCCGGCGTGCTCTACTCCTCGACCGAGCCCGCGCACGTGGCGGGGCTCGTCGACGAGGTGGCGTCTGACCCGGCCCTCGTTGACCGTATCTGCGAGGCGCAGGATGCCGCCCTCGGCCGCCTGCTCGCCAAGGACTTTCGCGGCACCCTCCTCGGCTTCGTGGAAGGGGTCGCGCAGGCCCCGCGGCCCGAGCGGCCGCCCGTCGCCGACGATTTCTGGGAGCAGGTCGCCTCCACCGAGGCGTACGAGGAGCTGCAGCAGTACCGCCCCGCGGCCTTCCACGCGCTGCCCAAGGAACCGACCAGGGTGGTGTAGGGGAACGGGGTGGCAGGGTCTCGATGAGAGTGAACCAGTGGGTCCCCGCGGCGCACCGGGGGGACGCGATCGGCGACAGCGCCCGGCGCGTGCAGGCGCTCCTGCGGGGCATGGGCCACGAGTCGGAGCTGTACGCGCTGACCGTGGACGAGGACCTCAAGGACGTGGTGCGCCCCTTCTCGGACCCGGCGTCGCGCGCGGGGGACGCGACCATCTTCCACTTCGCGCTCCCCTCGCCGATGACCGAGGCGTTCGCCGCGCTGCCTCGGGGGCGCGTCCTCCAGTACCACAACATCACGCCGGCACACTTCTTCGCGCCGTACGACCCGGCGCTGTTCCGCCTCGCGTCGCTCGGCCGCGCCGAGCTGGCCGCGCTGGCCGGCCGCACCGACCTCGCCCTGGGCGACTCCGAGTACAACCGCCGCGAGCTCGAGGCGCTGGGCTTCCGCGACACCGGTGTGATGCCGATCGCGATCGACACCGGGCGGATCACCGGGGCCCCGCGCCGCCCGGCCCTCGAGCGGATCCTCGGCGACGGGCTGGCGAACTTCCTGTTCGTCGGGCGCGTGGTGCCCAACAAGAAGATCGAGGACCACATCCGCCTGGCCGAGCACTACAAGCGGTACGTGAGCGTGGACTACCGGTTCGTGTTCGTCGGCCGGTGCGACGCCGTCCCGCGCTACGACGCGGCGGTGCGGGCGATGATCCTCGAGTACGACATGCCGCCCGACCGCTTCCTCTTCACGGGGCCGGTCCCTGACGAGGACCTGGCGGCGTACTACCGGACGGCCACCGCCTACGTCTCGCTCAGCGAGCACGAGGGGTTCTGCGTCCCCCTGCTCGAGGCGATGGCCGCCGACGTGCCGGTGCTGGCCTACGGCGCGGCCGCCGTGCCCGACACGCTGGGAGGGGCCGGGCTGCAGTTCTATCCGAAGGACCTCGAGCACGCCGCCGAGCTGCTCGGCCTGCTGGCCGAAGACGAGGCGCTGCGCGCCCGCGTCATCGCCGGCCAGCGCGAGCGCCTGCGCGACTTCGGCGACGCGCGCATCGAGCGCGACCTCCGCGCCATCGTGGAGCGCCTGTGAAGCTTGCGTTCATCGTCCAGCGGTACGGCACGGAGATCCTCGGGGGCTCGGAGTACCACTGCCGCCTCATCGCCGAGCGCCTGGCCCAGCGCCACCAGGTCGAGGTGCTGACCACCTGCGCCCGCGACTACATCACCTGGGCCAACGAGTACCCGGAAGGCGCCGACCGCGTGCGGGGGGTCACCGTCCGGCGCTTCCCGAACGCCCGCACCCGCGACATCGACTCGTTCAACCGGTTCTCGGATTGGATCTTCTCGAACCCGCACGAGGTCGGCGACGAGATGGAGTGGCTGCAGCAGCAGGGCCCGTGGTGCCCGTCGCTCCTCGAGTACCTGCACGCACGCCACGCCTCGTACGACGCCCTGATCTTCTTCACCTACCTCTACGCGCCGACCGTGCTCGGCCTCAACGTCGCCCCCGGGCGCAGCATCCTGGTCCCCACCGCGCACGACGAGCCGGCCATCGGCCTCTCGATCTACCGCGACGTCTTCGCGCTGCCCGCGGCGATCGCGTACAACACGGCCGCCGAGCGGCGCTTCCTGACGACGCGCTTCGCGATCCGGGCGGTCGCCGAGGAGACGGTCGGGTGCGGCGTGGACCTGCCCCAGCACCGCGGCTACCCCCGCGGCCCCTCCACGTCGGGCCTGAGCGGCCGCGGCGCGACCTTCCGGCGGCGCCACCGCCTCTACCGGCCGTTCGTCCTCTACGGCGGGCGAATCGACCGCGGGAAGGGGTGCGAGGAGCTGATCGAGTACTTCAACACCTACGTGAGCGAGGGGGGCGAGGCGTCGCTGGTGCTGATGGGCGTCAAGCTGATGCCCCTGCCCGAGGATCCCGCCATCAAGTTCGCCGGCCTGCTGTCGGAGGTCGAGCGGGCGCAGGCGCTCGAGGCGGCCACCGTCGTGGCCGTGCCGTCGCCCTACGAGAGCCTGTCGCTGCTCGCGCTGGAGGCGTTCTCGGTCGGGACGCCGGTGCTGGCCAACGCGCGGTCGGAAGTGCTCGTCGATCACTGCGTGGCCAGCAACGCCGGCCTCTACTACGCCGATCGCTACGAGTTCGTCGAGGCGCTCGACCTGTTGACCCGCGACGAGCCGCTGCGCGCCGCGATGGGGCGGAACGGCCGCGACTACGTCCGGCAGCACTACCGGTGGGACGTCATCCTGGCCAAGTACGAAAGGATGATCGGGAAGATCCGGTCGGCCGGCTAGTCCCGCCGGGGCCGCGGCTGGCTACTGCACCTCGGCGGCCGCCGCCTCGTCGCCGTTCTCCGGGCGCTGGCGGCCGCGCCGCGACCGGATGTCGTAGCGCTTGATCATCTCGTTGAGCGTGGTGGGCTTGAGGCGCAGCAGTTCGGCGGCGCGTTTCTGGACGCCGCCGGCCGCCTCGAGCGCCGACTCGATCAGGTGGCGCTGGACGTCGGCGGTGACCTGGTTGAAGTCGATCCCCTCCGAGGGCAGCGAGAACTGCGGCAGGCGGAACACCGTCCGGTTGCGGACCTGCTCGGGGATCAGGTCCGACCCGATCCGCGAGGCGGTGCTCAGCACCACCGCCCGCTCGATGACGTTCTCCAGCTCCCGCACGTTGCCCGGCCAGTCGTACTCCATCAGCAGGTCGAGCGCCTCGGGCACCAGCTCGAGTCCCTGCTTCTGGTTCTCCTCCCCGTACTTGTTGAGGAAGTGCTGGACGAGCAGCGGGATGTCCTCCTTGCGCTCGCGAAGCGGCGGCAGCGGGATCGTGATGACGTGCAGGCGGTAGTAGAGGTCCTCGCGGAAGCGCTGTTCCTCGACCATCTGCCGCAAGTCCACGTTGGTCGCCGCGACGATGCGGACGTCGACCTTCAGGGTCTCGACGCCGCCGAGGCGCATGAACTCGCGCTCCTGCATCACCCGCAGCAGCTTGGGCTGGGTCTCGAGGGCGACGTTGCCGATCTCGTCGAAGAAGATCGTGCCCTTGTCGGCCAGCTCGAACAGCCCCTTCTTCGGGTAGACCGCCCCGGTGAAGGCTCCCTTCACGTGGCCGAACAGGTTCGACTCGAGCAGGTCGGGGGGGAGGCTGCCCGAGTTGACGGTCACGAAGGGCCGCGCGGCGCGCGGCGAGTTCGAGTGGATCGCCCGCGCCACCAGCTCCTTGCCGGTGCCGCTCTCGCCGCCGATCAGGATGGTCGAGCGGCTGGGCGCGGCCTGGATGATCAGGTCGAACACCTGCCGCATCCGCTGGCTGCGGCCGATGATGTTCTGGAACCGGCTGTAGCGCTCCTGCAGGTTCTGGCGCAGCGCCACGTTCTCGGCGACCAGCTGGCGGCGCTCGACGGCGTTCCGGAGCACGACGAGCACCTCGTCGTGCTTGAACGGCTTGGTGATGTAGTCGAAGGCGCCGCGCTTCATCGCGGCGATGGCGGTCTCGACCGAGGCGAACGCGGTGATCATGATCACCCCGATCTCCTCGTCGATCTTCTTGATCTCGTCGAGCGTGGTGAGGCCGTCCATCCCCGGCATCATCACGTCGACGATCGCGGCGTCCACCGGCACCGTGCGCGCGATCTCGAGCGCCTCGGCGCCCCCGGAGGCCAGGCGCACCTCGTAGCCCTCCCGCGTCAGGAGGGTCTCGAGGATCTCGCGCATGATCTCCTCGTCGTCGACTACGAGAACCGTACCGGTGCGGGAAGGCATGGTCGCGGGTTCCAGCCGGGACTACCCGGCCCGGTGCGGGCGCGACGCCGCCGGGGCCGCGGCGGGAAGCGTCAGGGTGAACCGGGTGCCCACCCCGACCTGGCTCTCGCAATTGATGGCCCCGTCGTGCTCGCGCACGATTCCATAGGTCACCGAG
>DAOPQX010000298.1:0-4653 GCA_035348395.1 Vicinamibacterales bacterium
GGCCAGCCGCGCGAGCGGCAGCGGCCGGCAGTGCTCGCGGAGGAAGGTCATCTGCGCGCGGAAGGCCGGCGTCGAAACCGCGCGCGGCGCGGCGCCCCCCGCCGACGAGACGCGGTGGTAGGCGAGGATCACGCCGCGCCGGCTCCGGGTCCGGGCGTGCGGGCCGGCCGGCTCGCTCGCTTCGGCGCCGGGCAAGGGAGCAGCTCCCGGGTTGGCCCCGCCGGCCGCGCGCGGCTTCACCGCGCGGACGCCGTAGACGAGCGGAAGACACGGGTCGGTTGCGGCCAGCTCGGAGGGAGACAGCTCGTGGGCGGCGAGGCCATACAGGAACGCGGCGTCGGCGAGCACGTTGCCGAACCCGGTGATCTCGATCGCCTCCAGAGGGAAGACCTCCGCGAAGAGTCGGCGCAGCGAGGCCTCGGTGAACCGCCAGTAATCGCCGTCCAGTCCCCGGTCCTCGTGCGAGAGGCGGCCGGCCGCCGGGACCGTGCACAAGAGCACGCCGCCGGGCTTCAGGATCCGGAATGCGTGGCGGAGCGCGGCGGGGACGTCGTAGACGAGGCCCAGTGTCTGCGTGAGGACGAACGCGTCGTAGGCCTCGGCCGGGATGGCGCCGGCGCGGGACAGGTCGGCGTGGATGGAGGCGCGCGCGTTGAGCGGATCGACGTCGATCACATCGCAGGCGGTGACCGCCTCGCCGCCGAACCGGAGGGTGTAGCCGGGGTCCTTGACCTCGAGGACCCTCCCGCGGATGTTGCCCTTGTGCCGCTCGAGGAACTGCTCGATGTACACGCGGTCGATGGGAGTCCCCCGCTCGACGCCCCACCTCGCGCTGACGGGCGTCGTGCGACGCGCTTCGCCCATGTCGAAGGGCGGCTCGCCGAGCTGCTGCAGTTCCCCCACGGAGTCGGCGATCCTCGACCGCAGCCGATCCACCTCACCTCGCAGCCGGCCGACCTCCCCCGACACGTGAGCCAGATGTTCGCTCAGCGAGAGCAGGAAGGCCTCCTTGCCGACCAGCATCTCCTCGGCGTGACGGCTCACCGCGTGCCAGTGGTTGCGGTAGAACGCCTCCATCAGCCGCTCGTGCGCGGCCGGGTCGATTGCCTGGTGATACAGGGAGGCCTCACGAACGCGGTACCGGAGCAGGGGCTCGTCGACGACCGCTCCCCGGAAGCCGTGCTCGAGCGCGCTCATCCAGAAGTCCGACTCGCGCTCCGGCCCGGGCGCCTCGTCGAAACCGCCCACGGTCTCCCAGATCCTCCGCGCGAAGAGAGAGGAGTTGTGGACGACACCCCAGATGCAGGAGTCGGGGATGCCGGGATCCGGCGGGCGCCACACGTAGGCCGACGCACCGAACGCCTGCATCGAGCACGAGACGAAGTCCAGCGCCGGGTCCTCTTCGGCCCGAGCCAGCATCCGTTCCAGGTACGAGGGCTCCAACACGTCGTCCGCGTCCAGCAGCACCAGCCAGGGAGAAGAGGTAGCCCGCACGCCCGCGTTTCGCGCGGCGGAGACGCCGCGATTCGGAGTGCGGAGTATCCGCCAGCCCTCGTCCTGGAGCCTCACCTCCTCCTGGAGCGTGTAGAGGTCGTCCGAGCCGTCGTCCACGATCAGCCACTCCGCCGGCGGGCGGGTCTGCCACAGGACGCTGGCGGCGGCCTCCCGGAGCGTGCGGCCCAGGTTGTAGCAGGTGATGACGACGGCAACCGGTGCGGGCGTCACGGGCGACTCCGCCGGAACGGGGCCGCAATCAGGTCGTAGGCGGCGCGTGCCGGGGCCGTGAGCCGCCAGGTGAGCGAGCCGCGCAGGGCCGCCACCTCGGCGCGAAGCCGCTCGCACTCCTCCTGCAGGTCCCATAGCCCCTGGCGTCGCTCCGACACGCTGGCCAGCCTGGCGCTCAAGCGGTCCAGCTCTGCCTCGAGGGCCGCCCGCGTCGTCCTCAGCTGGCCGTCCCGCTCGCGCTCGAGGGCATCGGTCGCCCGAAGCAGGCCGGCGATGCGGCGATCCTGCGAGAGGAGCACCTCGCGCAGGTGCTCGCGGTAGGCGTCGGCGTGCTTGCGCGCCAGGTAGCGCACGAGATCGAGGTGGACCTGGCCGCGCGTGCAACACGTGCTCATCGACCCTGGGCGCCTGCGGTAGAAGAAAAGGGTCTCGGGCAGGATCGTCCCGCGCCAGCCGGCCCGCACCAGGCGGATCCAGAGGTCCCAGTCCTCGTCGCCCTGGTGGGGCATCCGTTCGTCGTACCCGCCGAGCGCGACGACGGCGTCCCTTCGGACGAGCGCCGCCGTCATCACCGTGTCCTCCGCGAGCAGCGCCGGGAGGTCGCAGCGGTCCCGGCGCCACACGGTGTCCTCTTCGCCGAACATCTGGACCCAGCTCGAGACGAAGGCGAGCCCCGGGTCGGACGCGAAGGCGTCCAGCGCCCTCTCGAAGTACTGCGGGTGGAGCCTGTCATCGGCATCGAGCGCGCACAAGTACTTGGCGGTCGCTCTCTCGATGAGGAAGTTCCGGGCGGCAGCGAGGCCTCGGTTCGTGGTTCGCCAGACCCTCGTCTTCGGCCGCGCGTAGCCGGCCAGCAGGCGCTCGGTTCCGGGATCGGTGGAGCCGTCGTCCACGATCAGGATCTCGAAGTCCTGGCGCGTCTGTGCGAGGACGCTCTCGACGGCCTCGTCGAGGTACTGGCCGAGGTTGAAGCACGGGATGATGACCGAGATGCTGGGCGGGTTCACCGCGGTGCCCTCGAGGTGATGAGGGAGGTGAGGGCTTGACGAAGGGTGTCGCGGAAAGCCTCGGGCGAACAGTCGAGAGCGATGCGGTCGAGGGCCGCACGGCGCAGCCGGTGCCAGAGCGCCGCATCGTGGTGGAGCGCGAGGCAGCAGTCCGCGAACGTGGCGGGATCGTCGGCCACCAGCAGCTGCTCCCCATCGCGCCAGCCGAGCTGGTCTGCGAGCAGCGACGTGCAGACGACCGGCAACCCGTGCGCCGCCGCGTCGAGTACCTTGAGGGGGATGCCGGCCGCGAACCTGGTCGGCGCGACGAAGACGCGCGAGCGGTCGTAGAGGGCGGTCAGATCCTCGACGCACCCCAGGATATCGACGCCCTGCCCGGTCAACCGTGCCACCTCGGGCGGAGGAGTCGCGCCGGCGACGCAGAACCGCAGATCGGCGCCCGCTGCCGCTCTGAGCCTCGGGAGCACCTGCGCGGCGAACCAGGTGACGGAATCGGCGCTCGGGGAGGGCGCGCTGAACCCCCCGGCGAAGAGCAGTCCGAGCCGCTCGTCGAAAGGCGCCCGCGTCGGCGTCGGCTCGATTGGGTAGGAAAGTACCCGGACATCCTCGATCCCGGCCTCCACGAACCGCTCCCGCTCGCGTGCGGACACGGAGAATACGAGTCCAGCGCTCGCGCCGAGCTGCAGTTCCTCGGACAGGAGTCGTGCGGCCTCGGTGGCCTGCACCGGCTCTCCAGCCACGCGGCGGCGCGCCAACTCCCTGCAGGCCGCCACCGCCTCCGCATCATAGATCAGGGCCTTGGAAGGAGGCCACGCGCCCTGCGCGCGCAACGCGGCCTGGAGCAGCCGCATGTTGGGGGCCCTGCTGACGATCGTGCAGTCGTAGTAACCGCGGCGCTCCCGGACGAAGTCACCGACTCCGCCGGCCCCGCGGCCCAGCATCACCTCGACCGTGTCGGGCAGAACGTGGTAGACACGTCCCCATTCCTCTTCCGTCACGCCGAGCGGGTAGAACGTCACGAAATGGCCGAGCTCGACGAGCGCCCGCAGCAGCGCGGCCGAGCGGCCGAGACCCGAGCCGAGCTCTGGATGCGGAACGCGATCGTCGAAGACGACGACTCGCAGCCCTTCTCCGCGACGGCTGCGAGCCTGCAGGATGCTGCCGGGCGCCATCTGCCGGCGTAGCCAATCGCGGTGCTTCTCGACGAATCGCTTCCGCCCAGTGGCCTGCGCTTCGAGGGCCTCGGGCACCGACGTGGCGCTCCCGAACTCGAAGTGGATGGCGGCGGCACGCGGTTCGTACAGGATCAGCCGCCCAGCACCCCGAAGGCGGACGCAGTAGTCCACGTCTTCGTAGTACGCCGGGCTGAACACCTCGTCGAATCCGCCGGACTCCATGAACGTCTGCCGGGCCGTCAGCAGGAAGGCGCCCGAGCAGAAGTCCACGTCCCTGGCGAACATGTACTCCCCGTCGAGCGCTCGCGCGCCCCGGCCGTATCCGCGGCAGGTTCCGTCGTCGAAGACCACGCTGCCGGCCTCCTGCAGCCGGCCGTCGGGCCAGACGAGCCGCCCGCCGACGGCCCCCGCATCCGAGCGCGTCTCGAGGCGCCGGAGCGCCGCTTCCAGACTGCCTGGCAGCAGTTGCGCATCGTTGTTCAGCAAGAGCAGGTACTGCCCGCTCCCGGCACGGGCCCCCTGGTTCACCGCGGCGGCGAATCCGAGGTTCCGCTCGTTGCGCACGATCGTCGCACCGCGTACCCTCTGCAGCAACCGAGAGGTCGAGTCGGTGGACCCGTTGTCCACCATGACGAGCTCCACCCAGGGAGGCGATGCGGCGAGGAGCGCTGTGAGGCACCCGAAGGTGAGCGGCGCCCGATTGAGCAGGACCACCACCACGCTCACGAGAGGGGGCCCGCTCGGAG
>DAOPQX010000299.1:0-4632 GCA_035348395.1 Vicinamibacterales bacterium
CCCTCGCCGGGCCCGTCCCCTTCCGCATCGGGATCGTCGGCGGCATGGGGCCGATGGCCGGGGTCTACCTGCAGCGGCTGATCGTGGAGGCGACGCCGGCCGGGCGCGACCAGGATCATCTCGAGGTGGTGTGCTTCACCAACCCGCACATCCCCGAGCGCATGAGGTCGCTCGCCGAGGACGGCGGCCGGCGGTACGCGGAGGCCGTGCGAGCCGCCGCAGCGCTGGTGGCACGCGCCGGAGCAACCTGCATCGCGATTCCCTGCAATACCGCCCACGCCAGGCTGAAAGAAATCCAGGAGGGGATCGAGGTCCCGATCCTCGACATGGTGGCCCTCGGACTCGACGCGCTGGTCGCGGCGCACGGGCCGGGCCGCCGGGTCGGCCTGCTGGCCACGATCGGCACGCTGGCCGAGCAGGTGTACGAAGGGCGGGCGAGCGGCCGCGTGGCCGAGTGGGTGCGGCCGGCGCCGGCCGATCAGCAGCTCGTCGCCGACGCAATCCTCGAGGTGAAGCTCGGCCGGCCCGCGGAGGCCGCGCCGATCCTGCTGCCGGTCGTCGGCCGGCTCCGCGATCGTGGGGCCGAGGTCGTGATGGTCGCCTGCACGGAGCTGTCGCTGTGCCACGAGGCGCTCGAAGGGGCCGGTGTCCCGCTTCTGGACCCCCTGCGCGTCCTCGCGCGGCACCTGGTGGAGCTAGGGGCTAGGGGCTAGGGGCTAGGGGCTAGGGCTCGGGGCTAGGCGCCGAGGTCGGCGGGGCCGCGTATTCTGGAGGGCTCGATGGGAGCGACGATTTACGTGAACGGCCGCATCACCGGAGAGAGCGAGGCTGTCATCCCGGTGCTCGACCATGGATTCCTGTACGGCGAAGGCGTGTACGAGGTGATGCGCACCTACGGCCGCGCCCCGTTCCTCTACGGCCGGCACATGGCGCGGATGCGCCGCTCCGCCGCGATGATCGACCTCGAGGTCCCCTTCACCGACGAGTACCTCCTCGGCGAGATCCGGAAGACTGCCGATCGCTTCTACCAGGGCCAGGGGCCGGAGGGCGACGGCCTGGAGATGTACATCCGCGTCCTCCTCACGCGCGGCGCCGGCGCCATCACCTACGACGTCCGCTCCTGCCCCGCCCCGACCGTCGTGATCATCGTGAAGCCGCAGGTGGATCCCCCGCCCGAGGCCTACGACCAGGGAGTGAAGGTCATCCTGGTCCCGGTCGTCCGAAACCACCCCGGCTCGGTCAACCCGCTGATCAAGTCGAACAACCTGCTGAACAACGCGCTCGCGTGGCAGCAGGCCACGCGCCAGGGCGGCTTCGAGGCGATCATGCGCAACTACCGGGGCGAGGTCTCCGAGTGCTCGCAGTCGAACCTGTTCGTGGTCAAGGGCGGCGAGGCGGTGACGCCACCCCTCGAGGCCGGGCTGCTGGCCGGGATCACGCGTGAATTCGTGTTCGAGTGCGGAGAGTCGGCAGGCATCCCGGTCCGCGAGACGACGCTCCACGACGACGACCTGTTCGGCGCCGACGAGCTGTTCCTGACCAGCACGACGCGAGAGATCGTGCCGATCGTGCAGGTTGACGATCGGAAGGTGGGCACCGGACGTCCCGGCCCGGCCACCAGGAAGCTGCTGGCGGAGTTCCGCCGGAGGATTCCGGAAGGACTGTGAACGGCGGCGAGGGGCGGCGGGCAGGCGGTCTCTCCCGCCTGCCCGCCCCGGCTATTCCTTCTTCCAACGCAGCACGGGCTTCCGGGCGGCGGCGGCCTCGTCGAAGCGGCTGCGGCGGGTGGTGACCGGCGCCTTCTTGAGCAGGCCGGGCTCGGTGCGGGCCTCTTCCGCGATCCGCTTCATCACCTCCACGAACCGATCCAGCTCCTCCAGCCCCTCGCTCTCGGTCGGCTCGACCATCAGCGCGCCGTGCACGATGAGCGGGAAGTACACCGTCGGCGGGTGGAAGCCGTAGTCGATCAGGCGCTTGGCGATGTCGAGCGTCGTCACGCCGTGGGCGTTCTGGTGGTGGTCGGAGAAGATCACCTCGTGCATGTTGAGGCGGTCGTACGGCACGTCGTAGTCGTCGCGAAGCTTCACCCGCAGGTAGTTCGCGTTCAGCACCGCGTTGTCGGCCGTCGCCCGGATGCCGTCGGGCCCGAGCGTCCGGATGTACGCGTAGGCGCGCAGCACCATCCCGAAATTACCCTGGAACGCCTTCACGCGGCCCACCGACAGCGGGCGATCGTAGTCCCGGCGCAGCCCGTCGGGGGTGGCGACGATCACGGGTGTGGGCAGGTACGGCTCCAGCGCCTTGATCGCGACCACCGGGCCCGAACCCGGCCCTCCGCCGCCGTGCGGCGTCGAGAAGGTCTTGTGCAGGTTCAGGTGCATGATGTCCATGCCGAAGTCGCCCGGCCTCGCCCGCCCGACGAGAGCGTTCATGTTCGCGCCGTCGCAGTAGACCAGGCCCCCCTTGGCGTGGACGATCCGCGCCACCTCGCAGATCTCCTCCTCGAAGATCCCGAGCGTGTTCGGGTTGGTGAGCATCAGCGCGGCGACCTCGTCGGTCATCGCCTCGGCAAGGGCCGACACCGAGAGGGTGCCGCGGGGAGACGACTTGATCTCCCGCACCTGGTACCCGCAGAAGTGGGCGCTCGCCGGGTTGGTGCCGTGCGCCGAGTCGGGAATCAAGACGAGCTTGCGCGGGCTGCCGTCGCGGGTGATGAGATGCTTGCGGATCATCATCATCCCGGTCAGCTCGCCGTGGGCGCCGGCCGCCGGCTGCAACGTCACCGCAGGCAGGCCGGTGATCTCGGCCAGCATCTGCGCGAGCGCGTACATGACGCCCAGGGCGCCCTGCGACGCCTCGTCCGGCGTCAGCGGGTGAAGCGCGGCGAAGCCGGGCATCCTTGCCGCGGCCTCGTTCAGCTTCGGGTTGTACTTCATCGTGCACGACCCGAGCGGGTACATGCCGGTGTCAACCCCGTAGTTCCAGGTGGAGAGGCGCGTGAAGTGGCGGACGAGGCCGACCTCGGTCAGCTCGGGAAAGCCCTCCACGGCCTCGCGCGCCAACCCCTCGGGGAGCGCCCCCTCGAGTGGCGCCTCCGGCACGTCGCGCGCCGGCAGCGAGTAGCCCCGCCGGCCCGGCGAGGTCAGGTTGAAGACGAGTTCATCGCGTCGATCCGGTGTCGTCATGGTCCCTTCGCCGCCTCAGCCCTTCAGCGCCCGCGCCAGCGCGTCGATCTCCTGCACCGGGTTCGCCTCGGTCACCGCGACCAGCAGCGAGTCGGCCAGCTCGGGGTAGTACGGCCCCAGCGGCAGCCCTGCCACGATCTGACGATCGAGCAGCCGGTGCTGGACCGCGGCCGCGTCGCCCAGGCCGCCCACCACGAACTCGTTGAAGAACGGCGCCGCGAAGCGGGGGCGCAGCCCCGCGGCGGCGAGCGCCGCGTGCGCGTAGTGCGCCTTGTCGAAGTTGAGGCGTGCCAGCTCGGACAGCCCCTCCTTCCCATAGGCGGCCATGCAGATGGTCGCCGCCAAAGCCATCAGCCCCGAGTTGGTGCAGATGTTCGAGGTCGCCTTCTCGCGCCGGATGTGCTGCTCGCGGGTCGCCAGCGTCAGCACGTAGCCAATCCGTCCCTCGGTGTCGCGCGCCTGGCCGACGAACCGGCCGGGCATCTGCCGCATGCACTTCTCGCTCGCCGCCAGCACCCCCACGTGCGGTCCGCCGAACCCGACCGGCACGCCGAAGGCCTGCAGCTCGGCCGCGACGATGTCGATCCCGAGCGCACCGGGAGGTGCGAGCAGCCCCATCGCCACCGGCTCGGTGACCGCCGCCACCGTCATCGCGCCGGCGCGTCTGGCCAGCTCCACGATCGGGCGGGGGTCTTCGACGATGCCGAAGAAGTTGGGGTACTGGAACAGCACCACCGCAGCCCCGCGGGAAGCCTCCTCGAGCGCCTGCGTGTCGAGCGTGCCGTCCTCGCGGTAGCCCACCTCCACGATCTCGAGCCCCAGGTTCGCGGCGTAGGTGACCAGCACCTCGCGGTAGTGCGGGTGCACGGTCTTCGCCACCACGATGCGGTCGCGCCTGGTCATCCGGCACGCCATCGTCGCCCCCTCCGCGGCGGCGGTGCTGCCGTCGTACATGGAGGCGTTGGCGAGGTCGGTGCCGAACAGCAGGGAGACGAGCGTCTGGAACTCGAAGATCGCCTGGAGGGTGCCCTGCGAGATCTCCGGCTGGTAGGGCGTGTAGGCGGTGTAGAACTCCGAGCGCAGCAGCAGCTGGTCGACGAAGGCGGGGGCGACGTGCCGGTAGGCGCCCGCGCCCAGGAAGACCGCGTACCGGGTCGCGTCGGCGTTCTGCGCGGCGAGCGCCGCGAGGTGCGCCATCAAGTCGGGCTCCGAGGCGGCGGGCGGCAGGTCGAGCGCGCGCTGGAGCCGCACCCGCTCGGGAACCGGCTCGAACAGCGCGTCGATGCTCGAAACCCCGATGGCCTCGAGCATCCGCCGCGCGTCCTCTTCCGTGTTGGGAATGTAGCGGTGGGTCACTTGACCAGCTCTGCGTACTGCGCGGCGTCCATCAGCTGGGCGGCATCGCCCGGCGAGTCGGGCTCGATCGCCACCATCCAGCTGCCGTGCG
>DAOPQX010000300.1:0-4630 GCA_035348395.1 Vicinamibacterales bacterium
GCGCACGTCGGGCGAGTGGTGGCGTGCCCCGTGCGGAACGGAAGACGGCGGCTTGCCGCGCCGTAGCCCCGAGCGAGGCGGGCATCCAGGCCGGGTCGAAGGGCAAAGACGTGAAGGCGCATTCGACCGTGACGAGTGGGACGTCGCGCTCGCCGACGGCGCCCTCTACCGCGTCTTCCAGGACCGCGCGACCGAGCGGTGGTTCGTGGACGGGATTATCGATTAGCGGAGGGCGGGTGCGTCGGCGAACGCCACCCGCCGTCCGCTTTTGCCGTGCGCTGTCTGCTGTCCGCTGTCCGCTGTATGTACATCGAGCTTCACACTTCCTCGGCCTTCAGCTTCCTCGACGGCGCCTCGCTGCCCGAGGCGCTGGTCGACCGTGCCGCGGAGCTTGGCTATCCCGCCCTCGCCTTGATCGATCGCGACGGCGTCTACGGCATCCCCCGCTTTCACAAGGCCGCCACCGCCGCCGGCATCAGGCCGATCGTGGGGGCGGAACTGACGATCGACGGCTGGTCTCTCCCCCTCCTCGTCTCTTCGGCCGAGGGGTACCGGAACCTCTGCGGCCTCGTCACCCGCATGAAGCTGCGGGCGCCGAAGGGCGAGGGAGCGCTCGCGCTCGACGAGCTGGAAGGCCGAACTGCCGGCCTGGTGGCGCTGGCCGGCCGCGAGGCGCTCCGGGGCGCGCGCCACGGCGTCGGCGGCCTGCTCGACCGGCTGATCGGTCTCTTCGGCCGCGACAACGTCTACATCGAACTGCAGCGCCACCTCTACCGCGACCAGGAGGCCGACCGCCAGGCGCTGCGCGATCTCGCCTCCGCCTTCCACGTGCCGCTCGTCGCCACCAACGGTGTCCGCTTCGCCGCCCCCGGCGATCGCCCGCTCTACGACGTGCTCACCTGCATCCGCCACAAGACGACGCTCGAGGCCGCCGGCCGGCGCCTGACGGCCAACGCCGAGCGTTACCTGAAACCGCCCGCCGAGATGGCGGCGCTCTTCGCCGACGAGCCCGAGGCCGTCGCGAACACCGAGGCGCTCGCCGATCGCCTCCGCTACACGATGGCCGATCTCGGCTACCGCTTCCCGGAATATCCCGTCCCCCCCGGCGAGACCGCGGCGTCGTTCCTGAGGAAGATGACCGAGGTGGGGGCGCGCGAACGGTACCGCCCCTACCACGACCGCGCCCGCGCGCAGGTGGCCCGCGAGTTGAACCTGATCGAGAAGCTCGGCCTCGCCGGCTACTTCCTCATCGTCTGGGACATCGTGAACTTCTGCCGCCAGCAGGGAATCCTGGTGCAGGGACGCGGGTCGGCCGCCAACAGCGCCGTCTGCTACAGCCTCGGGATCACGGCGGTGGATCCGGTGGGGATGGACCTGCTGTTCGAACGCTTCCTCTCTGAAGAGCGCGGCGAGTGGCCCGACATCGACCTCGACCTGCCGAGCGGCGACCGCCGCGAGCGCGTCATCCAGCACGTCTACGAGAAGTACGGCGAGCACGGCGCGGCCATGACCGCCAACGTCATCACGTACCGCGGGCGCAGCGCGGCGCGCGAGGTGGGGAAGGTGGTCGGCCTCGACGCGGCCACCATCGACCGGCTCTCCAAGGTGCTCCACCGGTTCGAGTACCACGACGACGGGGAGACGATCGCGAAGCACCTCGGCGAGATCGGCGTCGACCCCACCGATCACCGCATGAGGGTGTTCGCGGGGCTGTGGCAGCGGATCCAGGACCTGCCGCGGCACCTCGGGCAGCACTCGGGCGGGATGGTGATCTGCCAGGGGCGCCTCGACGCGGTCGTCCCCCTCGAGAACGCCAGCATGCCCGGCCGCGTCGTCGTGCAGTGGGACAAGGACGACTGCGCCGACATGGGGATCGTGAAGATCGACCTGCTCGGCCTCGGGATGATGGCGGTGCTGCAGGACTCGCTGGCCGCGATCAACGCCCGCCGCCCGTCGGCGGCGCAGCCGCTCGGGTTGTGGAACCTGCCGCCCGACGACCCGGAGGTCTACCGGATGCTGCGCGCCGCCGACACGATCGGCGTGTTCCAGGTGGAGTCGCGCGCGCAGATGGCGACTCTGCCGCGGCTGAAGCCCGAGCGCTTCTACGACCTGGTCGTCGAGGTGGCCATCATCCGGCCGGGGCCGATCGTCGGGAACATGGTGCACCCCTACCTGAACCGCCGCGCCGGCCGCGAGACGGTGACCTACCCGCACCCGTCGCTCGAGCCGATCCTCGCGCGCACGCTCGGCGTGCCGCTCTTCCAGGAGCAGCTGCTGCGGATCGCGATGGTGGCGGCCGGGTTTTCCGGCGGCCAGGCCGAGGAGCTGCGGCGGGCGTTCGGGTTCAAGCGGTCCGAGCGCCGGATGAAGCAGATCGAGGTGCAGCTGCGCGAGGGGATGGCGCGCAAGGGGATTACCGGCCAGGCAGCCGAGGACATCGTCAAGGCGATCGCGTCGTTCGCGCTCTACGGTTTCCCCGAGTCGCACTCGGCCAGCTTCGCGCTGCTGGTCTATGCGAGCGCGTACCTGAAGGCGCACTACCCGGCGGCGTTCTACGCGGCGCTGCTCAACAACTGGCCGATGGGGTTCTACCACCCGGCCACGCTGGTCAAGGACGCGCAGCGGCGCGGCGTCCGCTTCGCGCCAGTTGACGTGCAGCGCTCGCACTGGCCCTGCACGATCGAGGAGGACGGCGCCATCCGCCTCGGGTTCTGCTACGTGAAGGGTCTGAGAAGGCAGGTGGGGGAGGCGATTGAAGCAGCTGACAGCCGACAGCAGACAGCGGACAGCCTGTCACGCGGGCCACGCAAGCCCGAGCGCTGCCCCAAGTGCGGGTGCGACGACGAATCGATGCTCGAGGTGTCGCGGCAGGGCGGGCGGCTGGCCTGCTTCTGCAACAACTGCGCGCACGACTGGAAGGTCGTGCCGCCGCGCTTCCGCTCGGTGGACGAGCTGATCGCGCGCACCGGGATCAACCGCGAGGAGTTGTCCACGCTGGCCGAGGCCGGGGCCCTCGCCTCGCTCGGTTTCACGCGCCGCGAGGCGCTCTGGCAGGTGGAGCGGGCGATCAGGCCGGCCGGAGAGCTGTTTCAGGATTCGGGATTCGGGATTCGGGATTCAGGATTCGGGATTCAGGGATCAGGGATCAGGGATCAGAGATTGGGGATCGGGGAACAGGAAGAGGACAGCTCGCCCTTGCCCGAGATGACGCCGGTCGAGCGGCTGGTGGCCGATTACGAGGGGACGGGGCTGACCATTGGGCCGCACCCGATGGCGATGCGGCGCGAGGAGATGGAGATGCGTGGCGCGCTGCGGGCCATCGACCTCGCAAAGCAGCGCCACGGCCGGCGCGTGCGCGTCGCCGGCGCGGTCATCACGCGCCAGCGCCCGGGCACCGCGAAGGGCTTCGTCTTCCTCACGCTCGAGGACGAAACCGGTATCGCCAACATCATCGTCCGGCCCGACCTGTTCGCCCGCTCGCGCCTGACGGTGGTCGGCGAGCCGTTCCTGCTGGTCGAAGGGATCCTGCAGAACCAGGAAGGGGTGGTCTCAGTGCGCGCCGAGCGGCTCGACGGGATGGGCGGGGCGAAGGTGGACGTGGAGGCGAGGGACTTCTATTGAGAGGGTCACCCCTACGGTGTCAGGGTCAGCGTGTGCGCCGTCTTCCCCGGCAGCAGCGGCGTCGGGTCGCCGTTCACCCAGGCGGCGTGGCCGTCGCGGTAGTGCGGTGACAAGGGGTGGCCGCTCTGGCCTCCCGGCATGTGGAAGATGCCGTCCTGTTCGTGCCCCGGCGACACGACGAGACGCTCGGACGGCATCACGCCGTCCACGCGCTGCAGCGGCATGTCGGCGCCGCCGCGCAGCGGCATCTCCTCCATGTCGAACCAGCGGGCCAGCACACCGAGTCCCGCGCTCAGCGGGTGGCGAATCCGGCTGTCGATCGTGCCCCAGCGAAGCTCGTCCAACTTCGCCCCGTCCGAGGTCAGTTCCCCGATGGCGCCGTCCACGGCCGCCAACAGCTGTTCGTCCCAGCTTTCGAAGCGCGCCGAGAGCAGGTGCCGCGGGCGCTCGCTGACGAGCCGCCACAGCGGCCCCTCGATGCGGGTGGGGAAGGGGGGCAGCGGCAGTGCCGGGTCGGCTGGCCGCACCCAGTCGAACGAGGGCATCACGGATCGGGCCGGGGCGGTCAGCACGCCGAAGACCTGCTCGGCCAGCACACGCCGCCAGCACTGGACCAGCGTGTATGCCACCGAGTCGGACGCGCGGCCGGTCCACGTCGACGCGACCAGGCGGCGGTACTCCTCGCGCGCGGCGCTGCCGCGAGCCTCCGGCCTGGAGAGGGTCTCGAGCAGGAGGGTGCGCCATCGCTCGAGGAACAGGGGCCGCTCGTCCATCTGGACGTGCAGCAGGTCGCGCTCGGTGGCCTTTGAAAGGGCGAGCAGCGCGTCCCTGATCTGGCGCGCCCGCGCCGACGCGTCCACGGCCGCCGCCGAATACACTTCGGGCGAGGCGCCGTAGACGACCTGGTTGTTGGCAGTCCAGATCCGGCCGCCGGGCGGATCGATGATGCGCGGGCGGGTTTCGGGCGGCAGCAGACCGTCCCACCGTCGCGAGCCGTCGGCCCACGACG
>DAOPQX010000301.1:0-4629 GCA_035348395.1 Vicinamibacterales bacterium
GCAGAACGGACGCCACCGGGGATCCTGCGGCCGCTTGCGACAGTAGACGCAGAGGGGCTCGGGCACACCCGGATTCTAACAGACCGCCGCCACGCCACCGGCCAGATGCTCGGGATTGCAGCCGCCCGGGATGCGCACCCTCTTGCGGATCGCGTGATCGTCCCGGCGCATTCTCGGATATCGTTGCGGGTGCATGCCTTCCTGCAGGCTCTCCCGGCCCGCCCTTGCGGTGGTTCTCGTGACGTTCCTCGCCGCAGCCGGACCCGGGCGAGCTGAGGCGCAGCCTGCCGGGCCCGAGCAGAAGGCCGAGCCGCCGGCTCCCGCCTGGAAGATCAGCGGCCTGGTGTTCGGCGACTTCTATCTTTTCGCGCAGGACCACGACGAGAGGTTCGACGGCCAGTCCGGGTTCTGGCTTCGCCGCGGCTACCTGACCTACGACCACACCCTGGCTCCCACCCTCGCAACCCGTTTCCGTCTCGAGGTGAACAGCAACGGCAAGATGGCCGGAGGGAGCCTGACTCCCTTCGTGAAGGACGCCTACCTGCGCTGGAGCTACCGCAAGGGTCACCAGGCGTTCGTCGGCCTCCAGCCGACTCCGACGCTCGAAACGATCGACGGCGTCTGGGGTCTTCGGTACGTCGAGAGGGTGGCGGCAGATCTCTACCGGTTCGACACCACGAGGGATCTCGGCGTGGGCGTCACCGGCTCCCTGAACGCGGGCGGGACCGTCCGGTACGCGGCGCAGATCGGGAACGACTCCGGCACCGCCTCCGAAACCGATGGGAAGATGGCGATTCGCCTGGCCGCTCGCTACGACACGAACCCGGGCCTGTTCGTCGAGGGCTCGTACTGGCACGCCGACCGGGCCGGTGGAGCCGACCGCGAGGCGCTGCAGGTGTTCGCCGCTTACCGCCACGCCAGGGGGCGCGCCGCGGTCAACCTGGTGCGGCACGAGCGCGACGCCGCTCCGGGCAGCCTGCCGGCTGTCGAGACGAGCGTCGTCTCAGGGTTTGGCGTGCTGGAGGTCCGCCCCGGCCGCCTGTCGGTGTTCGCACGCCTCGACCGGGTGTTCGACCCGCTGCCGGACGGCGGCATCGACTACCTGCCGATCAGCACCGCCTCGCCCTTCACCTTCGGCCTGTTCGGCGTGGAGTACCGCCCCGCTCCCTCCGTCTGGCTCGCGCCGAACCTCGAGTTCGTGCGGTACGGCACGCCGCGAGACGGTGCCGCCGCGCGGCCCCGGAACGACGTGGTCGTGCGGGCCAGCTTCCACTGGGCCTGGTAGCCCGCGATCGCGAATCGCATCCTCGGCGGGCGGGTCAGGGCGGCGTTACGCCACCGTGCCGGCGGGCACCACACCCCACTTCGGCACGATGATGATCCCGTTCCGGATGTAGAACCCGTCACCGTCGGCCTGGTCAACGCCCGCCTCGTTGACCAGGCGAACCCCCTCGCCGATGCGGGCGTTCTTGTCGACGATGACCCGGTCGAGCACCGAGCCGGCGCCAATGCCCAGGTCGGGCGCCCCGTTGCCGCTCGGCGCATCGTCGTCGTGCTCGTAGAAGTCGGCCCCCAGCAGCACCGAGCGCGAGACGCGGCAGTCGCGGCCGACCCGGCTGCGGATGCCGATCACCGACTGGCTGATGGCCGACCGGTCGATCCAGCAGCCCTCCGCCACCACCGCCTGCTCCAGGTGGCACCCGTCCACGCGCGAGGCGGGCAGCCACCGCGGCCGCGTGAACACCGGGCGGCGGGGGTCGTAGAAGGAGAACGGGGCGCCGGGCCGCGTCAGCATGATGTTCGCGTCGTAGAACGACGAGACGGTCCCGACGTCCTGCCAGTATCCGCGGAACACGTGCGCGTTGACCCGGCAGCTGCCGAGCGCGGCGGGGATGATCTCGTGGCCGAAGTCCACCCCGCGGTGACGCTCCAGCATTTCGAGCAGCACGTCGCGCGTGAAGACGTAGATCCCCATCGAGGCGACGAACGGCTTGTCGCTGTCCGGCAGAGGGAACCGGGAGCCGGGGGGGACGCTCGACCCGATCTGTCGCAGGCGCTCGACGTTTGGCTTCTCCTCGAACGCGGCGATCTGGCCGTCGTGGTCGAAGCGGAGGATTCCCATGGCCGTGGCGTCAGCCGGGGTCACCGGCTGCACCGCGATCGTGATGTCGGCGCGGCGCTCGACGTGTTCGTCGATCATCGCCGCGTAGTCCATCCGGTACAGGTGGTCGCCGGCCAGTATCAGGTAGTAGTCGGCATCGTGATAGATGAAGTGCCGCTGTGCCTGGCGCACCGCGTCGGCGGTCCCCTGGAACCAGCTCGAGCTGTCGGGTGTCTGTTCCGCGGCGAGGATCTCGACGAAGCCGCGCGAGAACAGGTCCATTCGGTAGGTTTCGGCGATGTGCCGGTTGAGCGACGCCGAGTTGAACTGGGTCAGGACGTAGATGCGCCTGATCTCCGCGTGCAGGCAGTTGCTCACCGGCACGTCGATGAGCCGGTATTTGCCGCCGATCGGCACGGCGGGCTTCGACCTCATGTGCGTGAGCGGGAAGAGGCGGGTCCCCCGGCCGCCGCCGAGGATGAGTGCGAGGACGTTCTTCATGGTGGTCTTCGGGGCGATCGCCCGCCCATTCCGTGTCGCCCGGCACGTCGGGCTGCCCGAGATCCTACAGCGACCGGGGATCTGATACAATTCCTCGGCTTTTGGGCCCTGAAGGGAGCGACTGCCGTGGCATTCCGTCTGATCCCCCGCGAAGAGAAATTCTACGACGACTTCGTCGCTATCGCCGACCAGCTCACCAAGGGCGCCGCGCTGCTCGAGGGTTTGCTGTCAACCGACCCCCCGCAAGTCGACAAGGCCGACGAGATCAAGGAGATCGAGCACCAGTGCGATTTCCTCAGCCACGCCATCTACCAGCGGCTGCACCGGACTTTCGTGACGCCGCTCGACCGTGAGGACATCCACGCGCTCGCCGGCGCGCTCGACGACGTCATGGACGCGATGGACGCGAGCGCCGGCTACGTCAGGCTCTACAAGGTGACGGAGATCCGGTTCGGCGCGCGCGAGCTGGCGCGCATCATCGTCGAGATGGCCAAGACCGTCCGCCTGGCCATCGACGGTGTCGGGCCGCGCAAGGGGGTGGCGCCTCACATCGTCGAGATCAACCGCCTGGAGAACGAGGCCGACCGGATGCACTTCGAGGCCGTGCGGCGGCTGTTCGACGAGGAGAAGGACCCGATCCTGCTGTTCAAGTGGAAGGAGATCCTCGACCGGCTCGAGGACGCGACGGACCGCTGCGAGGACGTGGCCGACGTCATCGAAGGCATCGTCCTCAAGAACGGCTGAGGGTCCGCATGGAACTCGCCGTCGTCGCACTCCTGATCGTCGTCGCCCTCATCTTCGACTTCATCAACGGCTTCCACGACGCCGCCAACTCCATCGCCACCGTCGTCTCGACGCGCGTCCTGTCGCCGGGCAAGGCGGTCGTCTGGGCTGCCTTCTTCAACTTCGTTGCCGTTTTCTCCTTCGGCACCGCCGTCGCCAGGACCGTCGGGTCGGGGCTCATCGACATCCAGCAGGTGACCTTCGCCGTCATCTTCGCCGGCCTGATGGGAGCCATCATCTGGGACCTGATCACCTGGTATTTCGGGCTCCCGACCAGCTCCTCGCACGCCCTGATCGGGGGCTACGCCGGGGCCGCCGTCGCGCGGGCGGGTCTCGGAGCGCTCATCCCATCCGGCTGGACGAAGACGCTCGCGTTCATCGTGATTTCGCCGCTGGTCGGCCTCATCGCCGGCCTGTTCCTGATGGTTGCCATCTACTGGCTGCTGCAGCGAGTCCCGCCGGCGAAGGTGGATCACTGGTTCCGCCGGCTGCAGCTCGTGTCGGCCGCTGCCTTCAGCCTGAACCACGGGGGCAACGACGCGCAGAAGACGATGGGGATCATTGCCGGCGTCCTCTTCACCGCCGGATACCTGAAGGGTGAGTTCTACATCCCAGTGTGGGTCGTGGTGGCCGCGGGCGCCGCGATCGGACTGGGGACGCTGACCGGCGGGTGGCGGATCATCCACACCATGGGATCGCGAATCACCAAGCTGCAGCCGGTGCACGGCTTCGCCGCCGAAACTGGGGCGGCCGGCGCGGTGCTCCTTGCCACGCATCTCGGTGTCCCGGTCAGCACCACGCACGCCATCACCGGAGCGATCGTCGGTGTGGGATCCACGCGCCGGCTCTCGGCCGTCCGCTGGGGCGTCGCCGGGCAGATTGTCTGGGCGTGGGTGCTGACGATTCCGGCGGCCGCCGGCATCGGCGCGCTGGTCTACGTGCTGCTCGGGGTGCTCGACCTCCGCTGAGCGCGTCCTGCCGCCGGGCGGGACGTCAGGGGATGGTCAGCGTGGCGAGCGCAACCGCGGCGACCAGCAGGGCAGTCGCCTCCAGCCCGGCCAGCGGGACCAGGAGCACCGTGGCCGCCAGCGACCCGACCGCTCCCCCGATGACGTCGGCGGCGTACAGGCGGCCGGCACCGCGCTCGCCGAGCGGCTGGCGCGCCGCGGCGCAGCCGAACAACGCCCCCACCAGCAGGCCGACGGCCGCCAGGGAGATGGCGGCGTGCCCGAGGCTCGCGGCCA
>DAOPQX010000302.1:0-4626 GCA_035348395.1 Vicinamibacterales bacterium
TCGACCAGCGGCTCGCCGAGGCCGGCCACGCAGGGGAGGCCTACGGCCAGTCGGTGGCTTACCGGAGCGGCGGGGCAGTCGCCGCCGCGCGGCTGGGCGCCGTTGCCTCGCTGGTTCGCTCGGTCGGCGGCGCCGAGTACCGGCTGCAGCACACGGGCGGCACCTCGTACGCCGATGGCGTCCCCCGGATCCCGGCAGGCGCGCTCGCCGCCGAGGACGCCGCACTCGTCGAGCGGCTGTCGAAGCGCGGACCGGTGCGCCTGCGCCTCGTCCTCACGCCGCGGACGCTGCCCGACGCGACCGACCACAACGTCATCGGCGACCTGACAGGGAGCGAGCGTCCCGACGAGGTGGTGATCGTCTCGGGCCACCTCGATTCGTGGGACCTCGGGACGGGCGCCATCGACGATGCCTCAGGCGTGGCGGTGGCGATGGAGGTGGCCAACCTGGTGAAGCAGGCCGGGCTGCGGCCCAGGCGGACGATTCGTGTGGTGGCCTGGGCGGCCGAGGAGCCCGGGCTGCTCGGGTCGCGCCGCTACGTGAAGGAGTTCGCCTCAAAGCTTCGGCAGCACGCCGGCGCGATCGAGATGGACCTGGGCGCGGCGCACCCGATCGGCATCGAGATCGGGGGCGCCCCGTCCATCGCCCAGGTGCTGGCGCCGGTGGCGGCCATCCTCCGGGGCTCGGGCGCGGGAGTGCTGCGCACCGGCGAGCTGGCAGGATCGGACATCATTGCGCTCGGGATCGACGGCGTGCCGACCTTCGCGCCGCTGCAGGACACGCGGCGCTACTTCGACTACCACCACACGCCGGCCGACACGCTGGACAAGGTCGATCCCGAGGAACTGCGCGAGAACGCCGCGGTCATCGCCGTCCTGGCGTATGCCCTCGCCAACCTGCCCGAGATGCTCCCGCACACGCCGCGGCCGCGTCCCGCCTGGCTGGAGTAGGGGCTCAGGGCAGGAGCGCCGGGGCCGCGAGCTTGCGCGCATGGTCGCGCACGTCGGGCGGCCACGGCTCGACCAGCGCGTCGAACACGGCAAGGTTGCCCGCAAAGAGCGCGCGCGTCGCCTCCTCGAACCCCGGCTCGTCGCCGGCCATCGCCGACATGAACCGGTACGCCGCTTCCTGCGCACGGCGAACGCGGTCGCGGCCGGCGTGCGTGCGGCGTGCTTCGTCCACCAGGCGTCTCAAAGCTGCCGACGCACCTCCCGGCTGGGAGCCGAGCCACTGCCAGTGGCGCGGCAGCAGCGTGACCTCGCGCGCGACGACGCCAAGACGCGGGCGGCCGGGGCCGCGCGGCCCGGCCGGCTCGGCCGCGTCCTGCCCCGGCTCCGGCGCGCGGACGCCGCGCGACGCCGCCAGGCCCTCCGCGTGGCGCCGCACCTGCTCGGCGGTGCCCCTGAGGTCGAGATCGACGACCTCGCTCGTCTCGTCGTCGAACACCAGGACCGGCGAGATCTGGTCTCGATCGACCAGCTCCTTCACCGCGACGGCCACCTCGGGGAGGGGACCCGAAGCGATGCGCCGGCTGCCCATGAAAGCTGTGCAGGAGAACGTGGCGGTTGTTACAGGCTCAGACATGGCCATATGTATCCAGGTTCAAACGTAGGGTATGGAATATTACCCAGATACAATATACATGTCAACAGCGCGCCCACCTCTCTACTCCTTTGCCTCTACTCCTTCGCCGGGTCAAACCTCACGGTGACGCTTCCCTGGCGCACGCCAATCCCGCCTGGCGTCTGCGACTGCGGGCCAAGCCGATCCGGGGTATCGAACTTGGTCCCCTGCGCCGGGATGACGTGCAGCAACGCCACGCCGGTATCGGGGAATGCCAGCATCGGCGGCTGGCCGTCGAGGGGCCCGTGCAGCCCGAAGAACGGCACTCCCGAACGGTTGTCGATGGTGAGCGTGGCGGCCGGCGCCTCGAGCTGGAGCCATTGCCAGTCGCGGAAGTAGCCTTTGAACTCGGGGTAGGTGAACGACTGGCCCGGCACGGGATCGTTGAAGGCAACCTGGTGGAGGTCGAAGAGCCCGCCTTCCATCCGGTTGCGGTAGACGCGGTAGGGACCGCGTCCGAGCCAGCGCTTCGACACGAAGCCGCCTGGCGGGGCGTCGAAGCCGACACCGAGCAGGTCGATCGCTCCGTCGTACGCCAGCTCGTAATCCAGCTGCACCGCGTCGCTCGCGGGCTCGATCCGCCACGACACCCGTTTGAGGATTCCCTCGTACCGCGCCTCGACAACGACTGCCTTGCCGTCGAGGCGCGAGGTCAGCAACTCCAGCTTCGCCACGTCCTCGACGGCGGCATGGGTCCGTTGCTTCCGGACGAAGGCCCTGGCAAAGGGGCCAGGCCCGAGCGGGGCCGCCAGGCCGTCGCGTTGCCACTCGACGAGGCGGCCGGTCGCCCGATCGAACCGCAGTTCCCCGGCACGGCCCGCGACGACGATGGCGCCCGCCTCCTCGCGCACGGCAACAGGCATCCCGCCGGCTTGCCCCGAGCGAGGCGCCCTGGCGCCGAGTCGAGGGGCCGACCACGTCCACAACGCCTCGCCGGCCGGGTCGTGCGCCGTCACGTGCAAGGCGTCCGCCTCGTGCCACGAACGCGGCAGCGGCAGCTTGACGACGCCCGAGGTTCGCGGGGCGAGCGGCGGCCCCGGAAGGGTTCCCCGTGCCACCACCACCCGCGCCGTCCTCGCGTCACCGGGAGCCCCGAAGCGCAGCAGCTGCCACTCGAAGCGGCAGCGATCGAGGCTCGTGAAGTCGTAGCCGTTCTCCACCGCCACGGTGCCATCCCAGTCGCGAGGCAGGGCGCCGGAAGCATCGGCCGGCAGCGTGGCCTGGACCGGCGACCAGATTTCCTTCACCGTGAAGTAGCTGCCTTCCTTCTCCCGGTGCGGCCCCACCATGCCGTCGGGCGCCTGGTTGCCCACCGTGTCGATGCGGCCGTTGCGGTCGGTGCGGGCGATGCCCTCGTCGGCCCAGACCCAGAGGAAGCCGCCCGCCACCGTGCGGCTTCGCCCCATCACGTCCCAGTAGTCGCGGAGCCCCGCGCCAATCCCGCCGTCGTAGAGGCCGTGCAGGAACTCGGTCGGCATGAAGATGGTCGGGCCGGCGCTCAGCTTCACCGTGCTCTCGTAGCTCTCGTAGTGATCCGTGTTGATGCCGCCGCTGGTGGCGAACGGGTGCAGGACGGCGCGGTTCTGCGGGTCCCAGCGGGCGAACTCCGCGTCGTTCTTCTCGTTCCAGCCGCCCTCGTTGCCGTTGTCCCACAGCAGGATGCTGGGGTGGTTGACGTCGCGGCGAACCAGTTCGCCGATCAGCCGGGCGCCGACCTCGGTGCCGTAGGCCTTTTGCCACCCAGCCAGCTCGTCGAGCACGTACAGCCCCAGCTCGTCGCATGCCTCCAGGAAGTGTTCATCGGGCGGGTAGTGCGACAGGCGCACCGCGTTGAGGTTCGCCTCCTTCATCAGGCGGACGTCCAGCTCGCTCTGCGCGCGCGACACCGTGCGGCCCGTTTCGGGCCAGAAGGCGTGGCGATCGACGCCCTTCAACACGATCCTGGTGCCGTTCAGGTAGACGCCGTCGCCCTCGCGCACCTCGACGGTGCGGAAGCCGAAGCGCTCGGTGGCGACATGCAGCGGCCGGCCCTCGGCGCCGGCCAGCGTCAGCTCCACGCGATAGAGGTCCGGCGTCTCGGCGGTCCACGGCCTGACACCTTCCAGCCGTCCCCGCACGGTCACCTTGCCGTCGGCGCCCGCCGCGGAAGAACGGAGCGGCTCGCCCACCGGCCTTCCCTCCGCGTCCGCGACCCGCGCGGTCACGACCGAGCCACCCGCGTCGCCGGCCAGGAACACGTCGATCGAGAGCCGGCCATCGTGACGGGCGTCGATTGCCGCCCGCTCGATCGACACCTCGGGCCGCGCCTCGAGCCACACGGGCCGGAACAACCCGCCGAACACCCAGTAGTCGGCCGCCCGCTCGGCGCTATTGACGCTGCGGATCCCCGACACCTTCGCGACGGTCACCTCGAGGAGGTTGGCCTCACCGAACCTGGCGAGCGGCGTGATGTCGTAATGGAACCGGTAGAAGGCCCCCTGGTGCGTCGGCCCTGCCTGCTGCCCGTTGATCCACACGGTGGCGTCGGTCATCGCGCCGTCGAAGACGATGCGCACTCGCCGCCCGCGCCAGTTGGACGGAATCGTGAACGATCTCCGGTAGAGCCCCTGCTCGTTGGCGGACGGCCCGTCGGCGTTGATCTCGTTCCCGTAGTTGTAGCCGCCAAACCCGTGCTGCTCCCAGCACGACGGCACGGGGATGGTGGTCCACACGCGGCTGCGCCGGCCGGCAGTGCAGAAGAACTCCCACTCGACGGCGTCCTCGGGCCCGTGCCCCGAGAGGAACTGAACCTCCGTCGCCGGCGCAGCGGGGCCGACCTGCGCCGCAGCCGGCAGCAGCAGCACGGCGAGGGCCGGCACGACGAAGATGGCGCGAAGGGCCGCGGCAAGGACCTGCGTGAACATCGTGAGCCTCCGAGGGGCAGGTGCCCGCCCAAGATACCTCACCGGCGGCGCTTCGGTTCCCGGCACAGCCGGGCTGGCCGTCGTCGCCTGCCGGGCGCTT
>DAOPQX010000303.1:0-4622 GCA_035348395.1 Vicinamibacterales bacterium
CTGGCCGCCGCCGTGCGGCGGACCGCGTAGCTGACCAAGCCGCCGCGGTCGTCTTCTCAGGCGGTCCCTTCGCGTGCAGAATGGGAAGGGGCGCCATGATCATCAGGACCCGTCGCGAGATCCCCTCGTCGCAGATCACCGACGAGCGGTTGTACCTCCGGAGGCGTGAGTTCATCACGCTCGCCGGTGCCGGGGTGGCGACCGCCGCCGCGGCTTGCGCCGAGGGGGCCCAGGCGCAACGGCCCCCTGCGCTCGCGGGCGTCCGGCCGGGGCCGTTCGGCACCAGCGAGGCGCGCACCCCCTACGAGGACGTCACCACCTACAACAACTTCTACGAGTTCGGCGCCGACAAGGGGGACCCTGCCCGCCATGCCGGAGGCCTCCGCACCCGTCCGTGGACCGTCCGCATCGACGGCGAGTGCCAGAAGCCGGCGGACTACCAGGTAGAGGATCTGATCAAGCCGAACGCCCTGGAGGAGCGGGTGTACCGCCTCCGGTGCGTGGAGGGTTGGTCGATGGTGATCCCGTGGGTGGGGTTCCCGCTTGCCAGGGTGATCGCGCGGGCCGAGCCAGGCACGCGCGCCAGGTTCGTCGAGTTCACGACGCTGCTCGATCCGCGTCAGATGCCGGGGCAGCGCGACCCCGTGCTCGAGTGGCCGTACGTCGAGGGGTTGCGGCTGGACGAGGCGACCCACCCCCTCGCGATCCTGGCCGTCGGCCTCTACGGGGCCACGCTCCCGAACCAGAACGGCGCGCCGCTGCGCCTCGTGGTCCCCTGGAAGTACGGGTTCAAGAGCATCAAGTCGATCGTGCGGATTCGCTTCGTGGAGAAGCAGCCGGTGACCGCCTGGCAGCGGCAGAACCCGCGCGAGTACGGCTTCTACTCCAACGTCAACCCTGAAGTGGATCACCCCCGCTGGAGCCAGGCGCGCGAACGGCGGATCGGCGAGTTCTTCAAGCGCCGCACGCTGATGTTCAACGGATACGGCGACGAGGTGGCAAGCCTCTACGCGGGGATGGACCTGCGCAGGAACTTCTGAGCGCCACCTCATGCCGCGCGCGCACCGCCGGGTGATCAAGCCGCTGGTCTTCGCCGCCGCGCTGCTGCCGCTGGGCTGGCTCGTCCGTCGCGGCCTCTCCGGCACACTGGGCGCCAACCCGCTCGAGACGATCACGCACGAGACAGGCCTCTGGACGCTCCGGTTCCTCCTCATCACCCTCGCGGTCACACCCGCCCGGCGCTTGCTCCGCCTCAATGCGCTCATCGCGTACCGGCGGATGCTGGGGCTGTTCGCCTTCGCCTACGGGTGCCTCCACCTGATCACCTACCTCTGGTTCGACCAGTTCTTCGCGTGGGGCGAGATCGTTCGCGACATCGCGAAGCGGCCGTTCATCACCGCCGGGATGGCGGGCTTCGCGGCGATGGTGCCGCTGGCGCTCACCTCGACGGCGGCGATGATCAGGCGCCTGGGCGGACGGCGGTGGCGCGCCCTGCACCGCCTGGTCTACGCCGCGGCGGCGGCCGGGGTGGCGCACTACTGGTGGCTGGTCAAGGCCGACACGCGGTCGCCGCGCGCCTACGCCCTCGTGCTGGCGGTGCTGCTGCTGGCGCGCCTGCTGCCGGCCGGCCTTACCGGCTCGGCTCGACCTGCCGCCGGCGGCCCGAGAGGTAGGCCTTCAGCCACGCGATGATCGCGGGAAGCAGCGAGAGGAAGATCACCACCGCCACCACCAGGTGGAGGCGGTGCTCGATGTCCGGGACGAGGCGCCCGAGGTAGTAGCCGCCCAGCACCATCGAGTTGACCCACAGGATCCCGCCCACGATGTTGTAGGTCGCGAAGTGGCTGTAGGTCATCTGCGCGGCGCCGGCGACGACGGGCGCGAAGGTGCGGATGATGGGGACGAACCGCGCGATCACGATGGTCTTTCCGCCGTGCCGCTCGTAGAACTCGTGGGTCCGGATGAGGTGCTGCCGCCGGAAGAAGAAGGAGTTGGGGCGGCTGTAGAGCGCCTGCCCGGCGCGGCGCCCGATGTAGTAGCCGGTCGCGTCCCCCAGGACGGCGGCCGCCATCAGCGTCACGATCAGCCAGACGACGTCGAGATCGCCGCGCGCAGCAAAGAGGCCCGCCGTCACCAGCAGCGAGTCGCCGGGCAGGAAGAACCCGACGAGCAGGCCCGTTTCGGCGAACACGATCGCGATGAGGCCGACGAGGCCGACCAGGCGGATCAGCTCGGGCACGTTGTAGACGATCCGGAAGAACTCCTGCACCCAGCCGAGGACCGACTCCACGCGCCACTCCCATCCGGCGGCCGTTACGCCTCCACCGCCAAAGCTTTGATTATACCGGCCCCCCGGCCCTCCTTTTGAGGGATACTTGGAATGTACCAACCATCATCGACGTCAAGACCGGTACCAACGCGCCGCGCTGGAGCCGGGCGCGGTCTCCGTCCGCGGCGCGCCAGATCCCTTTGAGGAAGGAGGAGGCTGTGGACGTGAGAACGGTGGCGCCCGCTGGGCAGCAGGCCGACGTGGTGGCCATGGCGGACGAGGTGGTGCGGACCTTCCTGCACGTGCGCGATGCCTTCGTCCGGCTCGACCCCGCGCCGCTCGACGAGGCCGCGCGGCTCGCGCGGCTCCTGCACCGGCAGGAGCAGGCGCTCATCCACCGCATGGTGCAGGCGGCCGATGGCAGCAGTGCCGGGGCCGCCGGTCTGGACGAGGAGGTCATCTTCGTTCCCATGCACCTCGAGCGGGTCGCCGACAACATCGAGCTGCTCGGCGCCTCGGTTGGGCGCATGATTCGCGACGGCATCCTGTTCACTGACCGAGCGACCGGCGAGATCCGGCGGCTGTTCGCGACCGTCCTGGAACTGCTCGAGGGGCTGCGTGACGCGCTGCGCACCGGCAACCGTACCCTCGTGCGCTACATCCGCGACGCGGGGCATGCCGCCGAGGCCCAGGCCAACGAGTTCGCCCTCTTCCACGAGCAGCGCCTCATCGAGGGCGTCTGCGAGCCGAAGGCCTCATCCGTCTACCTCGCGATGCTCGATCAGCTCAGGGGGATCGAGTGGCACGCGCGGCAGGTCGCCGAGAAGCTGGGCACCGGCTCGCTGCCGGACGAACCGTACGCCTGATCGATCAGCCCAGCAGCTGCATCAGCCAGCGCGCGCCCTCCACGCTCAGCGAGGGCACGTAGGTGATCAGCAGCACGGCCGCGGCCTGCACCCCGAGGAAGGGCAGCGCGGCGCGCGAGACTTCGAACATGCTGCGCCGGAAGCGCAGCGACGACAGGAACAGGTTCAGGCCGACCGGCGGGGTAAGGTATCCCAGCTCCAGGTTCGTGAGGAAGATCGCCCCCAGGTGCAGGGGGTGCACGTCGAAGGCCGCCGCGATCGGGAGGATCAGCGGCACCACGACGAAGATCGCCGAGAAGATGTCCATCAGGCAGCCGACCACCAGCAGGAACACGTTCAGCGTCAGCAGGAAGAGCCAGCGCGAGTGGATGGCCGACTTCACCCAGGCCGCCCCCTGCATCGGGATTTCCGCGTCGATCAGGTAGCCGGTCAGCCCGAGGGCGCAGCCGAGGATGATGAGCACTCCGCCGACGAGCGCCGCCGATTCCACCACCACGCGAGGCAGTTCGCGGGTAACCGACACGTCGCGGTGGACGACGCACTTGACGAAGAAGGCGTAGGCGGCGGTGATGGCCGCCGCTTCGACGGTGGTGGCGAACCCGCCGAACAGGCTCACGAAGACGATGACCGGGAGGACCATCTCCCACTTCGCCTCCCATGCGGCGCGGCCGATCTCGGCCGGATCCGGTGCCCGCCACTTTCCGCCGCGGGCGATTCCCTCGCGGAGGCAGTAGAGCGAGACGAGCCCCACCAGCACCAGGCCGGGGATCAGCGCCGCCGCGAACATCTCGTTCACCGGGGTCCGCGCCGAGATGCCGTACAGGATCACGGGCAGGCTCGGGGGGAACAGGAGGCCGATGCTTCCCGCGGAGGTGACGGCACCGAGCGAGAACCGCTCGGAGTACACGTCGCGCATCAGCACCGGCAGCAGCAGGCCGCCCAGTGCGAGGATCGTGACCCCCGAGGCGCCCGTGAACGTGGTGAAGAAGGCGCAGACCAGGATGGTCGCGACCGCCGTGCCACCCGGCAGCCACCCGGCCAGCGCCTTGAACAGGCGCACCAGCCGGGCGGGCGTGCCCCCCTCGGCCAGCAGCACGCCGGCCAGCGTGAAGAGCGGGATGGTTGGCAGCGTGGGCGACGACACGATGCCGTAGGTCTGGCTCGGGACCGCCGCAAGCGGCACGAGGTCGGCGTAGAAGAGAACGAGCGCCGCGCCCCCCAGCGTGACGAAGATCGGCGCTCCCATCACCGTGGCCGCCAGCAGGAGGACGATCAGGGGCCATCGCACCGAGGGGGCCACCGCCTCGGGGGCGAAGGCGAGGCTGACGGTTGCCGCGACGACGGCCGCCACGATCAGGCGCCGTTCCCACGCGGCCCGGGCCGGCAGGGGAGGCGCCGGCTGGTCGCCCACGCCGACGGGCACACCGGCCTGCCACCACGCGCGCAGGGCGACCACCGCGAACCCGAACGGGATCACGGTCTGCACC
>DAOPQX010000304.1:0-4602 GCA_035348395.1 Vicinamibacterales bacterium
GTGATCGCGGTCCGCGATCGTGCGGAACGTCTTGTCGATGAACGGGATCAGCACCTCGGTGACCTCGGCCTCGAAGGCCGCCATCATGTCCTGGATCGACTTCCGGAACTCGGGCGAGCCGAAGGCCCGGCCGGCGAGATCGGGCGCGGGCTGGCCGGCGCGCCGCGCGTAGCCGTACGCCATCACCACGAGCATCGGCTTCGCCTTGCCGGCCGCGATCAGGTTGTCGAGGATGAAGTTCGCGTGCCCCTGGCGCACCCAGCCCGTCTCGTCCTCGCCGCCGCCGTGCTGCAGGTACAGCACGGGGTACCGCTCGGCCGTCTTCTCGTCGTAACCCGGCGGCGTGTACACGAGGGCGTGGCGCCAGGTGCCGGTCACCTTCGAGAAGTACCACACCTCGCGCACCTGCCCGTGGGGCACGTCCTGCGGCAGGTAGTAGGTCGAGCCGGGCTCGGGCACTTCCACCGCGCTCGCGTACTTGCTGCCGCCGAAGAACGCGCGGCTGCCCGGGTCGGCCATCTCCACGCCGTTGACGATGAGGGTGTAGTAGTGCAGCCCCGGCACGAGCGGTTCGGTGATCACGCTCCACACGCCGTCGGGCTGCTTCACCATGGCGACCTTCGGCCCGCTCCAGAAGTTCACGCGCACCGTGGTGGCCTCGGGGGCCTTCAGCCTGATCTCGACCCGCCCCTTGCCGTCCACCCGCGGGTACTGCGCATCCCAGACGTTGGTGGAGGCGGGGCGGAAGTCGGCGGCTTCCTGCGCCGCGCCCAGCCCCGCGAGACACTGAAGGACGACCAGCGCCAGTCCAAGTCGGTTCATCGGGTTGCTCCTCGTCGGTGAGCCGCCCACGCGGCCCAGCAGGTCGTGAGTGTAAACGCTTAACCGCGACGGCGGAAGCGGAGAAATCGGTCAGCGCTCGCAGGCGGAGCGGCTGTTGACAGAGGGTGTTGAAAGCGCGTACGTTCTCGGGCGCCCCACCCCAACGTGAGGAGACCCGGATGACGACCAGGAACCTGCCCGCCGCCCTCGTGCTCGCCGTGACGCTCGCCGCGGGTTTGCAGCTCGCCGCGCAGGTGAAGACGGAAGTGCCGGCGCCGGTGCCTGGCGCCAAGCCGGTGAGCGTCGAGCGCGTCAAGATTCACGGCCCGTCGCTCGAGGGGAACCTCGAGGGGAATGCCGTCGATCGGGACGCCCTCGTGTTCCTGCCGCCGAGCTACGCCAGGGAGAAGTCGCGCCGCTACCCGGTCGTCTACGCGCTGCACGGGTACTCGATCGGGGCAGAGCAGTGGGCCGGAGAAATCCACGTGCCGCAGACGATCGAGGGCGCGTTCGCGTTGGGCGTCAGCGAGGTGATCGTCGTCCTGCCCGACTCGAAGACGGTGCACAACGGCTCGATGTACTCAAGCTCAGTCACCACCGGTGACTTCGAGCGCTACGTCGCGAAGGACGTCGTCTCGTACATGGATGCGCACTACCGGACGATCGCGCGGAGGGAGAGCCGCGGCCTCGTCGGCCACTCGATGGGCGGGTATGGCGCGACCCGCATCGGCATGAAGCACGCCGACGTCTTCGGCAGCCTCTACATCATGAGCCCGTGCTGCCTGTCGGCGCGCGGCGCGGGACGCGAGCCCTCGGAGGTGGAGAAGGCGCTCGAAAAGGTGAAGACCCCCGCCGACTCGGCGTCGTTGCCCTTCTTCCCTCGCGCGCAGCTGGCGACCTCGGCGGCCTGGTCGCCCAACCCGAAGAACCCGCCGCTCTACCTCGACCTGCCGACCAAGGGCGGCGAGCTGCAGCCCGACGTCCTCGCCCGCTGGGCCGCCAACGCGCCGCTGGCCTTCGTGGACCAGTACATCAGCGACCTCCGGAAGTACCGCGCGATCGCGATGGACGTCGGCGACCAGGACGGGCTTCGGATGGACGCGGCCAGGCTGCACGAGGTGTTCGACCGGTACGGCCTCGCCCACACCTTCGAGATCTACCCGGGCACGCACACCAGCCGGGTGGCCGACCGCTTCCAGAACCACGTGCTGCCGTTCTTCGGCAAGAGCCTGGCGTTCGAGAAGCCGCGCCAGTAGGCGAGGGGGCGGCGTCTTCTACTTCGCCTGGCAGTCCGCCGACACGGGAAGCTTCTCGGAGAAGGTTCTCTTGCCGCTCACGACCACCTCGAGGTGCCCGGACCCTTCCCAGTGCTGGCCGTTGCCGACGCCGATCTTCACTGGAACCTCGAGTTCCTTCGTGCCAGCTGCCTCGAAGGCCAGCTTGCCTGATGCCCACGCGGTGTCGGCCTGGCTCACCAGCACCCACTGGGCCTCGAGGGGACCGGAGGCAGTGATCGCAAAGGTGAACACGTAGGCAGCGGGTGCGGCCGCCGTGTAGTGCGAGGGTTGAACTCCGACGGCGCGCACCTCGGTGACCGCGGCGGCGGCTGCGGTTCGCGCGCTGCCGGACGCCCGCGCGGGAGCCCGCCTCGGCGCAGCCTGCTTCTCACCCAGCTGCTGCTCGCCGGCAGCCTTCTCTTCGACCTGCGTCTCGGCGTGGCCGCCCGTGGCGCTCGTCGAGCCGGCGATCTCCTGGCAGCCCTTTGGCGGCACGAAGAGGTCGGCCGGCGGCTTGTCGAACGACAGGCTCGTGATCTCCATCGCCGTGATTTCCCTGCCGTCTCCGAATGCAAAGACCTGCTTCACGGGGAAGTTCTGCTTCTCCTCGACGAAGAGCAGCACCTTGCCCTTGATCTCCGGCGCCGGGATCTCGTAGAGCTTCGTCGCGAGACCGTTGATGGTCTCCGACCGGAGCGGCGTCAGCTTCTCCTTCGACATCCGGGCCATTGTCTCGGACCCGGAACTGATCGGGTCGAAGGGGCCGGGGACCTCTGGAGACGTATAGGCGACGACCGAGCACGGTCCTCCCTCGAGATCCATCGACCACAGCTTGTGTGCGGCGAGATCGTACAGAAGCCGGACGTGCATTCCGGGGCCGATCTTGCTTGGCGGCACTTTCTGCTCCACCGACTCCTTCGAACCATCCCGGGACGTCACGATGGTGGTGTTGTTCGGTCCCTGCTTCATCGTGATGGTGTAGGTCTGGGGAGCCTGGGCGAACGCCGTCGCGGCGGCCGCTGCAAGCACCAGGAGCGTCAGGCAGGCGATCGGGCAGCCGGAGTGTCTTCGCATTGGAGTCCTCTAGGGGCCGCACACGTGACGACGAGAAGGCTAGCGGCAGAGTTTACACCACTGTGACCCATGTCTCCGGAATAGACCTAGGAAGGCTGGCGCGCCCGGCTGGACTCGAACCAGCGACCCTCAGCTTAGAAGGCTGATGCTCTATCCACCTGAGCTACGGGCGCACGTGTGGGAAGCGGGGGATGGCGCGACGCGGGCGCCGCCCCGCGTGTCATGATAGCCCTATCAGGGCACGCCCGCGAACGGCGGCCTGCAGGAACACGCGCCGGCGGAAGGAGAAGGTGAATCCCCCATGCGCCCTCAACGAGCCGCCGGTGGGCGACCAGGATCTCGATGAACTTGCGGAAGGAGAAGGTGAATCCCCCATGCGCTCTCAACCCCTCGTCTGTGTGCGCGACGTCGAGGCGAGCAGCCGCTGGTACCAGCACCTGCTCGGCTGCCGCAGCGACCACGGCGGCCCGGAGTACGAACGCCTCAAGGCCAATGGCCGGCTCGTCCTGCAACTGCACCGATGGGACGTGGGGCACCATCACGGCCCGATCGGCAATCCGGACCTCGCCCACGGCAATGGTGTGCTCCTCTGGTTCGAGACCGAGGACTTCGACCAGGCAGTTGCCCGCGCGGGCGAACTGAAGGCGGAGGTCGTCATGGCGCGCCACCGGAACCCGCCCGACGGCGACGGCGGCCCGAACCACTGGGAGCTCTGGCTCCGCGACCCCGATGGTTACACGGTCGTCCTGTCCAGCCCCGACGGAACCGCGGACGGCAATTGGAAGCCGTGAGCCGCGGGCGACCACGGGATCGGGCGGCCACAAGGGTCGCCCGGTGTCGATGACATGGCTTGGGCGGCCACAAGGGTCGCCCCTACGATGGAGGGGTTGTGCTCGCTCGCCTCAGCGTAGTCGCGTTGCTGCTCGCGCTCGCTCCTGTGCCGGCCACCGGGCAGGCCCACAAGCCGCCCTCCGGCATGGACACCTACCTGTTCGGTATCGTCAGGACCGGCCACGTCGCGCCGGCGCCCGCCGCCGAGGCAAAGACCCTCCAGGAGGGGCACCTCCGCAACATGGAGCGCATGGCCGACGAAGGGCTGCTCGTCGGCGCGGGGCCTCTCCGCGACGCGGGCGACTACCGCGGCATCTTCATCTTCAAGGCCGATCGCCGCGAGGACGTGGAGAAGAGAGTCCAGGACGACCCGCTGATCCGTTCCGGGCGCCTGGTGCTCGAACTTCTGCCGTGGTGGGGACCGGAGAAGATCGGCGAGCGCTACTTCGCGGCGAAACGCCACGACCCGGTTGCACCCGACCGGATGGTCGCCTACCAGCTCGCCTTCCTGAAGGCCGGTCCGAACCGCAAGCCCGACGTCGATCCCGAAACCGAGAAGATCCAGGCCGGCCACATGGCGCACATCCAGAAGATGGCG
>DAOPQX010000305.1:0-4596 GCA_035348395.1 Vicinamibacterales bacterium
GGCGCTGTGGGTGGGAAGCGCGAAGTACATCCCATCCACGAGTCCCGCCTCGAACAGGCGAACGAAGTACGCGAGCGCGGCCTCGGTCTTCCCGCTCCCCGTTTCAGCCTCGAGTACCGCGATCGAACCCTGGTCGTTCAGCGGGAGTTCGAGCATGGCCCGCTGTGCCCCACGAGGAGAGAAGGGTTCGGGGATCACGCGAGTGAAGGCATCACGACGAAATGGATCGCACCGGTCGGCCAGGTCGACTGAGAGCCCAAGAGCCCGTAGCGACGCGGGGGCGACCGACCGCGCGTATTCCATCCTGTCCGCACCGGGCGTGCGGGTAAACGGAAACAGCCGCGTGTCCGAGGCCAGCCAGTCGGTGAGCATGACCAGGCCCGCGAACGCGTGCGTTAAGTTCGGGGTGAGCGCAAGCCTCGCGCCCGGTCGGAAGGCGTGATGAAACCAGCTTCGGCGGCAGCGGTCGAGGAGGCCGACAACTCCGGCGATCGGATCGAACCCCCGCCGTGGGCTCCACCAGGTTCGCTGCCACGATGAGCCCGCGGCTTCAACCCTGATCGGGCGTCCGTGGTGGCACATCGATGCGACGAGCAGGTCGAGGGTCCCATCACCCCACTCTTCGAGGCTGGCAAGGCAGCCAAGCACGCCGCCGTAGGCGAGGGCGGCCAGCCCTTCGGCCACGTGACCCGCCGTGGGGCCCAGTTCGGGAAGGCCCTTGGCCTGGAACCCGAGATTGAACTTGCCTATGTCGTGCAATGCGGCAAGGACGGAAAGCCGCGCGCAGAGGACCTCGTCGAGATCCTGCCCGGCCAGGCGCGAAAGACGCCGTCGCCAGAGCGGAAGCGCCAGCAGTGCCTCAGTGACTGCTGCCACGTCAGCACAGTGGTCGTACAGCGGGTGCCATTCGGCCACAGTGCGCCCATCTTCCGCGCGGCGCAGTTTTCCCCAGAAGTCGGTCGGGTTGCCTTGCACCTATGTCCCCAGTCGACGCAGCCGGCGGGCGCATTCTGACACAGCGTGAGGAGCAAGTCAGAATGAAGTCACAATTCGGACCCACGCGCTCCGCACGCGCGCCCATGCTGCGGTAGGTTTGTCACACCAGCGTGACAGGACAGGTCACAGATATAGGCAGTGGAAGGGACGCTCCCGGGGTTGTGGCTGGGACGACTCCGCCGCGTCTCGCGTAGCGGCGAAAGCGGGACTTCAGGACTTCGTGGACTCGACCTCGCGACTTCGGGACTTCGCGGCCTGCCGCGCCGTAGCCGCTCAGCGGCGAAGGCGGGACTTCGTGACTTCGTGGACTGTACCGCTACAGCTACAGCGGTATGTTCCCGTGCTTCTTCGGCGGGTTCTTGTCGCGCTTGGTCTCGAGCGCCGCCAGCGCCGCGATCAGCCGGCGCCGCGTCGTGCGCGGGCGGATCACCTCGTCGATGAACCCGCGGGCCGCCGCCACGAACGGGTTCGCGAACTTCTCCCGGAACTCCCCCACCTTCGCCGCCCGGAGCGCCTCGCGATCCGCGGCCCCGTCCAGCTCGCGCTTGTAGAGGATGTTCACCGCCCCCTCGGGCCCCATCACCGCGATCTCCGCCGTCGGCCACGCGAGATTGAGATCGGTGCGGATGTGCTTGCTCGCCATCACGCAGTACGCGCCGCCGTAGGCCTTCCGCGCGATCACGGTCACCTTCGGGACGGTCGCCTCGGCAAACGCGTACAGCAGCTTCGCCCCGTGACGGATGATCCCGCCGAACTCCTGCATCGTCCCGGGGAGGAACCCGGGCACGTCCTCGAAGGTCACCAGCGGAACGTTGAACGCGTCGCAGAAGCGCACGAAGCGCGCCCCCTTCACCGAGGCGTCGATGTCGAGCGTCCCCGCCAGGTGCGCCGGCTGGTTGGCGACGATCCCCACGCTGCGGCCGCCCAGCCGGGCGAAGCCCACCACGAGGTTCCGCGCGTAGTGCGCGTGCACCTCGAGGAAGTTCCCATCGTCCACGACCGCGTGGATCAGGTCGAGGATGTCGTAGGGCTGGTTCGGCGAGTCGGGAACGAGGCGGTCGAGCGACTCGTCCTCGCGGTCGGGGGGGTCCCCCGACTCGCGGCGCGGAGCCTCGTCCAGGTTGTTCGAGGGGAGGAAGCCGAGCAGGTCGCGGATCAGGAGGAGGCACTCGCGGTCGTCGGCCACCGCGAAGTGCGCCACCCCGCTGCGCGCGTTGTGCGTCATCGCGCCGCCGAGATCCTCCTTGCTGACGTCCTCGTGCGTCACCGTGCGGATCACGTCGGGGCCGGTGACGAACATGTAGCTGGTCTTCTCGACCATCACCGTGAAGTCGGTGATGGCCGGCGAGTAGACGGCGCCCCCCGCGCAGGGGCCCATGATGGCGGAGATTTGCGGGATGACGCCCGAGGCGAGCGTGTTGCGCAGGAAGATGTCGGCGTACCCGGCGAGCGACGCCACCCCTTCCTGGATCCGCGCGCCGCCCGAGTCGTTCAGCCCGACCACCGGGCACCCCTGGCGCATCGCGAGGTCCATGATCTTCACGATCTTGGCGGCGTTGGTCTCGGAGAGCGAGCCGCCGAAGACGGTGAAGTCCTGCGCGAAGGCGTACGCCGGGCGCCCCTCGACACGCCCGTACCCCGACACCACGCCGTCGCCGGGAACCTGCTGCTCGTCCATGCCGAAGTCGCGGCACCGGTGGGTGACCAGCTTGTCGTACTCCTCGAAGGTCCCGGGGTCGAAGAGGAGCGCCATGCGCTCGCGGGCGGCGAGCTTGCCGGCCTGGTGCTGGCGCTGCAGCCGCGCCTCGCCGCCGCCGGCCTCGGCCAGCTTCTCGAGGTGGGAGAGCCTGTCGGCGTTCGACATGGGGGCCATCCTTGTCGTCACGGCGGGCGGCCACAAGGGCCGCCCCTACTTCACCACGTTGGTGAGATCGCCCACGCCCTCGACGGTGACGGTGAACACGTCGCCGGGCGCCAAGCGGCCGATGCCCGACGGCGTGCCGGTCGAGATCACGTCGCCGGGCTCCAAGGTCATGATCGCGGAGATGTACTCGATGAGGCGATCCACCGGGAAGATCAGCTGCCGCGTGGACGAGTCCTGGCGCAGCTCGCCGTTCAGCCGCCCCTGCACGGCGAGGCCGGCCGGGTCGAGCCGCGTCGCGATGCACGGGCCGAGCGGCGCGAAGGTGTCGTACCCCTTGCAGTGCGAGTACTGCACGCCGCGGTTCTGCAGGTCGCGGGCCGTGACGTCGTTCGCGCAGGTGTAGCCGAGGACGTAGTCGAACGCGCGCTCGCGCGCCACCTTCGTCGCACGCCTGCGGATCACCACCGCCAGCTCGCTCTCGTGGTCCACGCGTCCCACGCCGGGGGGAAGGCAGATGGCCTCGCCCCCCGCGATCACGGCCGAGGCCGGCTTGATGAACACCAACGGCTCGGGCGGCAGCGGCTTCTTCTGCTCGGCCGCGTGGTCGCGGTAGTTCAGCCCGATCCCGACGATCTTGGTGGGGACGACCGGCGCCAGCAGCCGCGCCCCGGCAGGCAGCGACGCCGCGCTCTCGCCAGGCCCGAGGTCGTCGCCCGGCGTGAACTCGCCGAAGGGATCGCCCTCGAGCCGGTGGAAGCGGCCCTCGAGGGCGAGGAGGTACTGCTCGCGGCCATCGAGATCGACGCGGAAGATCTTCATAGCGTCTCCGACCAGCTACCGTGCCGATTCCTCGGCGGCGTTCGAGGGCGCGCTGCGGTTGCCCGCCTTGTCCACCGCCACCACCACGTACCGGTAGACGACGCCCGGCTTCACGCGCTCGTCGCGGAAGGTCGTCTCGGCAATCGGCGTCTCGTTCAACGCCCCGGGCTTTCCACGGCCCTCGGACCGCAGCACCAGGTAGCCGGCGAGGTCGGACGCCTCGCTGCGCTCCCAGATCAGGCTCACCGCGCCCTCGCTGCCCACGGCCGCCAGGTTCTTCGGCGGCGCCGGCGGGAAGACGTCCTTCAGTGCGACACACACGGGCGGCGACGGCTCGCTCTGCACCGGGCCGGCCGAGTACGTGCTGATTGCCGTCACGGTGTAGCAGCGTTCGGCCGCCCCGGCGGGCACCGGCTCCTCGAAGCGGGGCTCGGAGAGCGGCGCGCTGTTGAGCGGCGCGGGTGCCGGGCCGAGGGTCACCACGCCGCCACCCTCCTGCCCCGCGCTCCCGTTGGCGGCTTCGGAAGCAGGCGCGGCCACGAACGTGTTGAATCCCCCGGCCAGCGAGGGCATGCCGAGCGGCTTCGCGTCGAGCAATTCGGCGTTCGACCGCGGTGGCAGCGTCGGCCGCCGCAGATCGGGCGGCGCCTCCCACGACACCGAGATCGTCTTCTCGTCGTAACGCGCGGCCACCGACGCGGGCTGCGACGGCGGCGGCTGCAGCGACACCGCCATGGGCTCGGTGAACGCACCCCTCCGGCCCCGGCGTGTGAGCGCAACCGCCATGTACACCCGCTGGACGTCCTTGGCGAGCCGAGGCGGCCCGAGCGGCGGCGACATCTCCACCCACCCGCCGGCACTGGGGCTGTACGCCGACTCAGGGAGCTCGGGCTCGGGTTCTTCCTTCTTCTTTCGCG
>DAOPQX010000306.1:0-4590 GCA_035348395.1 Vicinamibacterales bacterium
CCAGCGTTGGGAGTCGGAGCCTCCTGCCCGCTTCCCGAACTACGCGGCCGGCACCGCCGGCCCCGCCGAGGCCACCGAGCTCCTGGCGCGTGAAGGGCGGCGGTGGAGGGAGCTGTAGCCCGCCCGCAACCGCGATCGGTGCTGGGCGGACGGCGGGTGCGTCAGCGAACGAGCCCGTGCGGAGACAGGAGACAGGAGACAACTGACGCCGCACTTGGAGCCGCGGGCCCCCTACCGCTTCCCGCCCAGCGAGTGGTTGTTCGCGACGATGGCGAGGTAGGCGCCGTTGAGGACGGCCATCAGCACGACCGCCGCCGCCCGGTTCCTCTTCCGCAACCGCTCCGCCAGGTAGATCGTGCCGACCGCAACCCCCGCCTTCACCGCCAGCAGCGCGCCCGGGTGCGCGGCCGCGCGGCCGACCAACGGGTTCTGCTCGCTCGCCCCGGCGTCCAGCGCGCGCAGCGTCGTCACGGCATCGAGCGCCTGCAGCCCCGCGTACGAGACGTAAAGCGCAACCAGGGCCGAGGGGCGCCCGGCCGCGGGCCCGGCGCTCGCGGGGACGACAAGCGGGGGAAGCGGCGCGATCGGCTCGGCGAGATCCGGCGCGACAACCGGCGGGGCGTCGGCCGCGACGATCGTCGCGGCCGGCAGCGCCAGCGCCGGCGACGAGAACGGCAGCAGCCCGCTCCATGGCGCGCCTTCCCGCGCGAGGGCTGGCGGCGAGGCGCCGAGCATCGCGACGATCGGCAGCAGGACAAGGCGCGGGAGTACACGACGGGCGCGATGGGGGCAGGGGGCGGCTGGTCGCATGGGGGCTGGCCAGCGGCCCTGCCAGAACGATGCCAGGAAGCGGGGAGAGCCACGCGCCGCGGCGGGCGGTGCTCGGGACGGCGCGGGCCGTTGCCCCGCCGCATCGGGTATCATGTGCCGCTGCTCGTGCCTTCGTACTTCGCCGTCCTGATCCTCGCCGTCGTCGCCTGGGGCGCCTTCACGTTCGGCGCGGTCTACCAGTGGGCCGCGGTGCCCCTGTTCTGGGCCTCGGGCGCCATCGGCCTCCTCGGGCTGATCGCCCCGGGAACCTCTCGGCCGGGCCGGCTGAACGCCGCGCTCGCCGCCGGGCTGGCGCTGGTTGCCGCGGCCGCCGCCGCTCAGCTGGTCCCGCTCGACGCGGCGACGCTCGCGCGCCTCACTCCCAACACCCACGCCTTCCTCACCCAGTACGTCGTCGGCTACCCCGACGTGGTCACCGCCCACCCCCTGTCAATTCGCCCTGTAGCAACCCGCTACGGGCTCGCGGCCTTCGCCAGCTTCTCCCTCCTGCTGCTCGGCGCGGCGCGAGGCCTAGGGCGGCGAAGCGCGCGCACGCTCGCCGGAGGCCTCCTCGCCGTGGGCTTCGCCCTCGCCCTGACCGGCATCGTCCAGTCGGGCTTGAGCGGACGCGGGCTGGCGTCGAGCCGGATCTACGGGCTGGTCACCGCGGCCCACGCCTCGCCGTTCGGCCCGTTCCTCAACCGGAACCACTTCGCCGGCTGGATGCTGCTGGCGCTGCCGGTCGGCCTCGGCCTGTTCATCGGCCAGGTGGCGCGCGGGATGCGCGGGGCAGGGCCGACGCTGCGCGAGCGGGTGCTGTGGTTCTCGTCGCCGCAGGCCAGCCGCGTCGTGCTCGCGGGGCTCGCGGTCCTTGTGATGGGGGTGTCGCTCGTCCTCACCTTCTCGCGGTCGGGGATTGGCGGCTTCGCGACCGCGCTGGCGCTCTCGGCCTTCTTCGTCATCCGGCGCCAGTCGCGCGGCTCGCGCCGCGCCGTCGCGCTGTCGTACGTCGCGGTGCTGCTGGCGTTGAGCCTCGGGTGGGCCGGCCTCGACGCGATCGTCGCGCGGTTCGCCGACCTGCAGGGCACCGGCCTCAACGGGAGGCTGGGCGTGTGGGGCGACGCGTGGCGGGTCGTGCGGGCGTTCCCTTGGACGGGGACCGGCCTGAACACCTTCAGCGAGGCGATGGAGGTGTACCAGACCTTCGAGATGACGACGCACACGATGGAGGCGCATAATGATTACCTCCAGCTGCTGGCCGACGGCGGCCTGCTGCTGGCCCTGCCCGCCCTCATCGCGATAATCCTGCTCGGCCGCGAGATCCGCCGCCGCTTCCGCGAGGCGCGAGACGACACGACCTCGTACTGGCTGAGGGTGGGAGCGACGACGGCGCTGGTGGCGATCGCGGTGCAGGAGACGGTGGAGTTCAGCCTGCGGCTCCCCGGCCACGGCGTGCTGCTGGCCGCCGTCGTCGCGGTGGCGCTGCACCGGAGCGACGGCAGCAGGCCTGGCGATCGAGGAATCGGGTGAAGCCCCAGGGCCGATTCCATTCTCACTTTGCGGATATCGTGGCTGAAGGAGATCGTGGTGCAGTCTTGTCCGAAGTGCCGGTCGACGCGGATCCACCGTTCGCGCTCCCGCGGGTGGTTCGAGAGGTTTCGAAAGGGGTTCACCAACAAGCGGCCGCACCGGTGCCACGCCTGCGGGTGGCGCGGCTGGGGCCTCGAGAGCGACAATCACCGGGAGAAGGGACGTTCGGCGGGGATCGATTGCGGCCTGCCCGACCTCACGGCGATCGACGAGGCCATCGGCTTCGAGCGGGACGGCGCTTCGAAGAGAGCGAGCAGGTAAGACCGGACAGGCGGGGTGAAGTGCGTGGACAAGTCGCCGCGTCTGTTGCGTACGAAGGGCTGGTGTAAATCGGGATTGAGAGATGCCGATCTACGAGTTCGAGTGCAAGGACTGCCACCGGAAGACGACCGCGCTCGTGATGTCGCGCGAGCGGATCGGCGAGGTGCGCTGCCGGCGCTGCGGGAGCGCGAACCTCGAAAAGCTGTTCTCGCGCTTCGCCACGCCGAAGTCGGAGGACGCGCGCCTCGAGTCGCTGGCCGACCCGTCGGCGATGGCCGGCGTGGACGAGAACGACCCGCAGAGCGTCGCCCGTTTCATGAAGCGGATGGGCAAGGAGATGGGCGAGGACTTCGGCGACGACATCGACCAGGCGATCGAGGAGGAGATGGCGGGCGGCGCCGAGGGGAGCGAGGGCGGTGACGAATCCTGACTCCTGAATCCCGAATCCTGACTCCTGTGTCCCTTCGCATTGCCTTCGACCTCGACGGCACCGTGGCCGACCTCGACTCCGCGCTCGCGGAGATCAGCCGGTCCTTGTTCGGCGGCGAGCCCGAGGCGGTGGCGCCGGCGGAGGGGCCGCCCGCCGAGGTTCGTAGGGGCGACCCTCGTGGTCGCCTTCCGGCGGACACGCCGGCCGCCAAGGACGGCCCGGACGAGGAAGAGGACCGGGTCACGCCGCCGCGCGTGCGGTCGCTGACGCCGCGCCAGCAGTCGATGGTGTGGCAGGCCGCGCTCCGCACGCCGAACTTCTGGGAGACGCTGGGGGAGATCGAGCCGGGCGTGCTGGCGCGGCTGTGGGCGCTTGCCGGCGAGCGCGGCTGGGAGGTGGTCTTCCTGACCCAGCGGCCCGCGTCCGAGGGCGACACCACGCAGCGTCAGAGCCAGCGGTGGCTGCGCGCGAAGGGCTTCGAGCTGCCCAGCGTCTTCGTGGTGTCGGGCTCGCGGGGGAAGGTGGCTTCCGCGCTCGGCCTCGACGTCGTGGTGGACGACCGGCCCGAGAACTGCCTCGACGTGAAGGTCGACTCGACGGCGCGGGCGGTGCTCGTCGCCCGTGCCGGCAGCCCCGCGATGGCGGCGAACGCCGCACGGCTGGGAATCGAGGCGGTCAGCTCGATCGCCGAGCTGCTCGACCGCCTCGGTCGCCGCGCGGCTGACGGCCCGTCGCTGCTCGGCCGCATCAAGAACCTGTTGACCGGAGCGTAGGGGCGACCCTCGTGGTCGCCCCCAAACGGTCGCCGCCACGTGCAGGGCGACCACAAGGGTCGCCCCTACGGCTTTCTCAGCCGCGGCAGCTTCGTCTTGTGAGGCGGGGCGGTGCGGGCGCGCTCGGGTGGATCGGGCACCACCTCGATGCGCTCGGGCGCCGGCTTGGGCGGCGCGGGGTTCTCGCTCGGGGCCGGAGGGCGGTCGGGGCCGCGCGGCCGCTCGGGCTCAGGGGTCACAGGGGGCTCGTCGGTGCGCGGCGGAGGCGGCTGGTCCTGGCCGCGCCCGGCGTTCCGTTCGGCGAACCGGTCGGGACGCGGCTTCGCAGCGCCCGTGCCGCGGGGCTTCCATTCGCCCTTCGGCCTCCACTCCCCCTTGGGTTGCTCGCCCTTCGGTTTCCACTCACCCTTGGGTCGCCACGGTTCCTTCGGGCGCCACTCGGTCTTCGCTCCCCGCGGCTTCATCTCGCCGCGCGGCCGGTCGTGGCCCTGGCGGTCGCCGCCCCGCTTCTCGCCTCCCGGTGGCGGCTGCTGCGGCGGGCGGCCTTCCCGCGGGCGTTCCGGCTTCCACGGCCGCTGGTGCGTCGGGCGGCCTTCCCGCGGGCGCTCCGGTTTCCACGGCCGCTCGTGTGGCAAGCGGCCTTCACGTGGGCGCTCCGGCTTCGAGGGCCGCTCCTGCGGCGGGCGGCCCTCGCGCGGCCGCTCCGGCTTTGCCGGCCGCTCCCGC
>DAOPQX010000307.1:0-4589 GCA_035348395.1 Vicinamibacterales bacterium
GAGCGCGCGGGCGGTGTCCAGCTTCCGCGCGAGCCGCTCGAGCGTCCCCGCGTAGTCGCCCGGCCGCTCGCTGTACTGTCCCCGTTCGTTGTGCCCCGACCCGCGGCAGAAGTAGGCGGGCATCCCGTCGGCGGGGACCGTCCGCCACGGGATGCCGTCGCCGTCCACGTCGCGGTAGCGCTCCCATTCCCCGAGCCGCACCAGCACCTCGGGGGTCAGCCGTTTCCCGCGGTCGGGCGGCCGCTCCGGATACGCGAACGGCTCCGACATCCACACGTTCATCCCGAGATCGAGATCGCTCATCACGAACACCGGCGTCTGAAGGCGCTCGGCGAGGTCGAACGCCGCCATCGCCATCTCGTAGGCCTCGCTCACCGAGGCTGGCAGCAGCATCGGGTGCCGGGTGTCGCCGTGCGAGAGCACGGCGGTCGAGAGCAGGTCGCCCTGGGCGGTCCGCGTGGGCAGCCCCGTCGACGGCCCGGCTCGCTGGATGTCGAAGATCACGGCCGGCACTTCCGCGAAGTAGCCGAGGCCGGTGAACTCGGCCATCAGCGAGATGCCGGGGCCCGAGGTGGCGGTCATCGCCCGGGCGCCGGCCCAGCCCGCGCCGAGCGCCATGCCGATCGCGCTCAACTCGTCCTCGGCCTGGACGATCGCGAAGGTGGCCTTCCCGGTGGCGGGGTCGGTGCGGTGGGCCCGCATGTACCCCGTCAGCGCCTCGCAGAGGCTCGAGGAGGGCGTGATGGGATACCACGTGACGACGGTGACGCCCGCCATCATCGCGCCGATGGCCGCGGCCGCGTTCCCGTCGACCAGGATCCTGCCGCGCGTCTCGTCCATCGGCTCGACGACGAACGGATCGCGCTTCTCGAGGTTGGCCGCGGCGTACTCGAACCCGGCGTCGAGCGCCGCCTCGTTGAGCGCGACCGCCTTGGGCTTCTTCCCCAGCTGCCGGCCGAGCGCCTGCCGCATCCGGTCGAGGTCGATGCCGAGCAGCCGCGCCAGCACCCCGTCGTAGATCATGTTCCGGACGAGCTTGCGCAGGCGCGCGTCGGGGCAGACCGGGGCGACGATCCGGTCGAACGGCACGGGATAGAACACCACGTCGTCGCGCAGGGCCTCGAGGCGCAGCGGGGCGTCGTACACGACGGCGGCGCCGGGATGCAGGCTGGCCACGTCCTCGCGCGCCGTGTCGGGGTTCATCGCGACGAGGAGGTCGGTCTCCTTGCGCCGGGCGATGTAACCCCGGCGGCTCGCCCGGATCGTGAACCAGGTTGGAAGGCCGGCGATGTTCGACGGGAAGAGGTTCTTGCCCGAAACGGGGACGCCGCTCTGGAAGATCGAGCGGAGCAGCACCAGGTTCGCCGTCTGGCTGCCCGAGCCGTTGACGGTGGCGACCTGGATGCTGAAGTCGTTGACGACACGCGAGGCGGGCGCGGCGAAAGCCGCCGCGGGCGCTGACTCTGGGGGCATACGCCGATCGTAGCACGCGGGCCGGCTTTGAAAACCGGGCTACCGGGCGGCGAGCGCCTCGCGGACGGCGGCTCCGATTCCGGCCGGGCTCTTCACCACGCGCACCCCGGCCCGCGCGAGCGCGTCCATCTTCTCGGCCGCGGTTCCCTTCCCTCCCGAGATGATCGCCCCCGCGTGCCCCATGCGCCGGCCGGGCGGGGCCGTCTGGCCGGCGATGAAGCTGACGACCGGCTTCGGGAACTCGCGCGCGATGAACGCCGCCGCCTCTTCCTCGGCGCTGCCCCCGATCTCGCCGATCATCACGACCGCGTCCGTCTCCGGATCGTCCCTGAACAGGCGCAGCGCGTCCACGAAGGTGGTGCCGACGATCGGGTCGCCCCCGATCCCGATGCAGGTGCTCTGGCCGAAGCCGAGCAGGGTCGTCTGCTTGATCGCCTCGTAGGTGAGGGTGCCGCTGCGCGAGACGATGCCGATGCGTCCCTCGCGGCAGATGTGGCCGGGGATGATGCCCGCCTTGGCCTTGCCCGGTGAGATGACGCCCGGGCAGTTCGGCCCCACCAGCCGGGTCGGCCTGCCGCGCAGGAAGGCGGCGGCCCGCATCATGTCGAGCGTCGGGATGCCCTCGGTGATGCAGACCACCACGCCGAGCCCCGACTCGGCCGCCTCCATGATCGTCTCGGCGCCCGAGGGCGCCGGCACGAAGATCAGCGAGGCGTTGGCGCCGGTCGCGCTCACGGCGTCGGCCACGGTGTTGAAGATCGGCCAGCCCTCGTGCGTGGTGCCCCCCTTGCCGGGAACGACCCCGCCGACAATGGCCGTGCCGTACCCGGCCGCCTGCCGCGCGTGGAACGTCCCCTCGCGGCCGGTGAGCCCCTGCACCAGCAGGCGCGTCGAACGATCGATGAGAACCGCCATCGGCTCGATGCCCTCCGGGACGCGATTCAGCGGGCCGCCAGCGCGACGACCTCGCGCGCGGCCTCGTCCATGGTGTCGGCCGTGGTGAACGCCAGGCCGCTCTCGTGCAGCATCCGCTTCCCGATCTCGACGTTGGTGCCTTCCATCCGGATCACGATCGGCAGGCGCACGTCGAGTCCCCGCACGGCGGCAATCAGCCCCTCGGCGAGCACGTCGCAGCGCAGGATGCCGCCGAAGATGTTGATCAGCACGGCCCGGACGTTCCGGTCCATGGTGAGGATCCGGAACGCGTTCCGGATCTGCTCGGCGTTGGCGCCGCCGCCGACGTCGAGGAAGTTGGCGGGCTCGCCGCCCGCCAGCTTGATGATGTCCATCGTCGCCATGGCCAGCCCCGCGCCGTTGACCATGCAGCCGATCGTGCCGTCGAGCCGGATGTAGTTGAGCGAGTGCCGCGAGGCCTCGACCTCGAGCGGCTCCTCCTCGTCCAGGTCGCGCAGGGCCGCGAGGTCGGGGTGGCGGTAGAGGGCGTTGTCGTCGAGGTTCATCTTCGCGTCGAGCGCGAGGAGGCCGCCCGAGCCGGTGAGGACGAGGGGGTTGATCTCCACCAGCGACGCGTCGGCCTCGATGAAGGTCCGGTAGACCGCCGCGATCAGATCCGACGCCTTGCGCACGGCGGGCCAGTCGAGCCCGAGGGCGAAACCGAGGCGGCGGGCCTGGAAGAGGGCCAGGCCGACGCCGGGCTCCGCGTGCTCCTTGAAGATCAGGCCCGGCGTCTCGGCGGCGACCCGCTCGATCTCCATGCCGCCGGCGGGGCTGGCCATCACCACCGGGCGCTCGGCCGCGCGATCGATGACGACCCCGAGGTACAGCTCGCGCGCGATCTCGAGCCCCTCCTCCACCAGCACCCGCTTGACGATCCGGCCCTCGGGGCCCGTCTGGTGGGTGACCAGCCGCATGCCGAGGATCTCGTTGGCCGCCCGCTCGGCCTCCTCGGGCGTGCGGGCCAGCTTCACGCCGCCGCCCTTGCCCCTGCCGCCCGCGTGGATCTGCGCCTTGACGACGACGGTGCCTCCGAGCCGGCGCGCGGCCGCCGCCGCGTCGGCCGAGGCCTGGATCACCTCGCCGCGCGGCACCGGTACGCCGCGTGCGGCGAGGAGGGCCTTCGCCTGGAATTCGTGGATCTTCACAGGAAGTCATGCTGTCATGCGCCGCGGTCCTCGTCAATTCGTTTCACCAGCCGGGCGCCGCTTCACGCGCGCATCTCGCCGCGGTGCGGCCACCCCGCTTGACAATGGGCCTCTCGGGGCAACTAGAATGCCACCGGGCACGACACCGCACTCCTTGGAGCACACTGCGATGGCCTCGCGCTCGAAGCCGCTGTCCTCGTCGGTCGTGGAGAAGTTCCTCATCGCCGTGACCGGGCTCGTGCTCGTGCTCTACCTGGTCGTCCACCTGGCCGGGAACCTGCTGCTCTTCCTCGGTCCCGCGCGCTTCAACGCCTACGCGCACGCGCTGATCTCGAACCCGCTGGTCGTGCCGGCCGAGATCGGCCTGCTGGCCATTTTCGTGGTGCACGTCTACAAGACCGTCGTGATGTGGTGGCACAACCGGGCCGCCAGGCCCCAGGGGTACTACCACAAGGAGTGGGCGGGCGGGCCGAGCCGCAAGTCGTGGGCCTCGACGACGATGATCTACACCGGCGCGCTGACCGCGTTGTTCGTCGTGCTGCACGTCCGGTCGTTCAAGTACGGGACGTACTACGAGGTGGCCGGCTCCGGGATCCGCGACCTCCACCGGCTCGTGATCGAGTTCTTCCAGTCGCCGGTGAACGTGATCTTCTACGAGGCCTGCCTGGTGTTCCTGGGGTTCCACCTCTGGCACGGCTTTGCGAGCGCCTTCGAGTCGCTCGGCGCCGACCGGCCCGGGTTCGCGCCGCGGCTGCTGCTCGCCAGCAGGCTGGTGGCCATCGTGATCGCCGGCGGGTTCCTCGCGATCCCGCTGTGGGTGTACTTCTTCGGAGGCCGAGTATGACGCCGCCCGCGGCCGGCTCCGCCCCGCCGACCTCCCGCCTGGATGCCCGCGTTCCGGCCGGGCCGATTTCCGGGAAATGGGACCGGCACCAGTTCGAGCTCAAGCTGGTGAGCCCGGCGAACCGCCGCCGCTTCACGGTCATTGTCGTCGGCACCGGCCTCGCTGGAGGC
>DAOPQX010000308.1:0-4587 GCA_035348395.1 Vicinamibacterales bacterium
GAGCTGAAGGGTCTCGCGCATCCGGCCAGCGTCGACACCATTCCAACCTCCGCCAACAAGGAAGACCACGTGAGCATGAGCATGGGGGCGGCCCTCAAGGCCGACCGCGCGCTCGACCTCGCGCGCCACGTCCTCGCCGTGGAACTGCTCTGCGCGTGCCAGGCGATCGAGATGCGCGCGCCGCTGCGCACCTCGCCGCCGCTGGCGCGCCTGCTCGCCCGCGTGCGCGAGGCCGTGCCGCCGCTCGTCGACGATCGTCCCCCCTCGCCCGACATTGCAGCGGTGGCGGGGCTGATCGAGTCGGGCGCGCTCGACGAGATCTGACGCGACCTTTGTGTCCTTTGTGGTTCAACCCTGTTGTTCTTCGTGTTCCTGGTGATTTCATCTTCGTGATCGTCGTGGTCTGTCTTGACAACCACCGCCCGCCTCTCTAAGTTTCTGATCTGCCGCAGCCCCTGGCCGCGAGCCCGCAAGGACCACCCATGACTACCGCGTCGCGCCACGTCCGCGCTCCCCGCGGCCCCGCCATCTCCTGCAAGGGGTGGCCGCAGGAGGCCGCGCTCCGCATGCTGATGAACAACCTCGACCCGGAGGTGGCCGAGCGGCCCGACGATTTGATCGTCTACGGCGGGTCGGGCAAGGCGGCCCGCAACTGGGAGTGCTTCGAGGCGATCACCCGCGCGCTGCGCGCCCTCGAGCACGACGAAACCCTGCTCGTACAGTCGGGAAAGCCGGTCGGCCTGTTCCGCACGCACCCCGGCGCCCCGCGCGTGCTCATCGCCAACGCCCTGCTCGTGCCCGCGTGGGCCACCTGGGAGAACTTCCGCGACCTCGAGCACAAGGGCCTGACGATGTACGGCCAGATGACGGCCGGCAGCTGGATCTACATCGGCACGCAGGGCATCCTGCAGGGCACCTTCGAGACGCTCGCTTCGCTGGCCGCCCGCCGCTTCGACGGCAGCCTCGAGGGCCGCCTTTTCGTGTCCGCGGGGCTCGGCGGGATGGGCGGCGCCCAGCCGCTCGCGGCCACGATGAACGGCGGCGCCGCCCTCGTCGTCGAGGTGGACCCGCACCGGATCGAGCGGCGCCTCCAGACCCGTTACGTGGACGAGGCCACGACCTCGCTCGACGAGGCGCTGGAGAAGGTGTCGGGGTGGCAGCACGAGAAGCGCGCCCGCTCGATCGCGCTGCTGGGCAACGCCGCCGACGTCATCCCCGAGCTGGCGAAGCGCGGCGTCGTTCCCGACGTGCTGACCGACCAGACCTCCGCGCACGACCCGCTGAACGGCTACGTGCCCAACGGCCTCACCCTCGAGGAGGCCCAGCGCCTGCGCGCCGACCGGCCCGGCGAGTACGTGGAGCGCGCGGTTGCCGCCATCGGCCGCCACGTCGCCGCGATGCTGGAGTTGCAGCGGCGCGGCAGCGTGACGTTCGACTACGGCAACAACATTCGCGCGCAGGCCGTGAAGGCGGGCGTTGCGAACGCCTTCGACATCCCGGGCTTCGTGCCCGAGTACATCCGGCCGCTCTTCTGCCAGGGCAAGGGGCCGTTCCGCTGGGCCGCGCTGTCGGGCGACCCGGCCGACATCCACGCCACCGACCGCGCGGCGCTCGAGATGTTCCGCGACAACGCCGCCCTCTGCCGCTGGATCGGCCTTGCCGGCGAGCGCGTCGCGTTCCAGGGGCTGCCGGCGCGGATCTTCTGGCTCGGCTACGGCGAGCGCGCGCGCTTCGGCCTGCGTATCAACGAGATGGTGCGCACGGGCGAGATCTCGGCGCCGATCGTCATCGGCCGCGATCACCTCGACACCGGCTCGGTGGCCTCGCCCAACCGCGAAACCGAGGGAATGCGGGACGGGAGCGACGCGATCGCCGACTGGCCCATCCTCAACGCCCTGCTCAACGCGGCGTCGGGGGCGACCTGGGTGTCGGTGCACCACGGCGGCGGCGTGGGGATCGGCTACTCGCTGCACGCCGGCATGGTGATCGTGGCCGACGGCTCCCGCGAGGCCGACGAGAAGCTGGAGCGGGTGCTGACCTGCGACCCGGGAATCGGCGTCGCCCGCCACGCGGATGCCGGCTACCCCGAGGCGATTGCGACGGCCGAGGCGCGCGGCGTGCGCATCCCGATGCGCGAGTTCGGCAGCGCGGCTGGCGGTGCGAAGTGAACCTGGCGCCCCCGACCGAGGTCTGCGAGCGGCTCGAGGCACGCCTGGCGGGCGACCCGCCCGAGATCCCCGTCCTCGTTGGCCTCTGCGGCAGCGGGCGCACGACCGTGCTGCGCCGCATGCAGGAGCGCCTCGGGCACGAACGCTGCCAGTACGTGGACGTGGAGCGGAGCGCCACCACCCCCGAGCGCTTCGTCCAGGCGCTGCGCACCCGATCGCCCTTCGCCTGCGCACCGATCGAGCGCAAGGCCACGGCGCGCGGCGCCTTCGACGAGGCGCGGGCGTTCCTCGCGGGGGCGCGGACGCCCGGCGGCCAGCCGGCCACCTTCCTGCTCGACGAGGTGCTCGAGTTCCGCACCTTCGAGAGCTTCCCGGGCTTGCGGCGCGCCTTGCCCGAACTGCTGGCAACGCTCGGCGCCACCCCCAACCGGTTCGTGCTGGCCTCGAGGTTCCCCAGCCGCGCCGCGCGCGCCGTGCAGGCCTCGGCCGCCCCGTTCGTCCTCACGCAGGTGGACGGCGTCGGGCGGCATGAGGTGGAGCGGATGATGGGCGCCCCCGCGCCGGGGGCGGCCGCCCCCGTGCTCGACCAGGTGTGCCTGGGACGGCCTGTCCTCGTCCGCGCCGTGGTGGAAACGATGGCGCGCCTGCCGGGCACGCCGCTCGACCCGCTCGCCGCGTTCTCCGCCGCGCTCGAGCCCGATGGCGCCGTCTCGAAACACTGCCGCTACTGCTACGAGATGCGCCTGAACCGCGCGCGCGGCTACGGCGCCCTCAAGGCGATCCTCGACATCCTCGCCGGCGAGGAGCCGCTCACCCTGACGCAGGTGTCGCGCCGGCTGGGACGCACGCCGGGCTCGACAAAGGACTACCTGTCGTGGCTGGAAGACGTGGACCTGGTCGCGGTGGACCCGCGCAAGCGGTACCGCTTCCGCGACCCGGTGCTGCGGCTCTGGGCGCGGCTGCACTGCCGCGCGTGTCCGCCTTCGCCCGAGGAGATCGCCGCCGAGGTGAGGGAGTACGCGGCTGCCGTGATGGCCTAGCCGGGGCGCCGAATTCTACTGCCCGCCCAGGCGCGCGATCGCCAGCCGCGCGGCCTCCTGTTCGGCCACCTTCTTGCTGGTGCCTCGCGCCTCCCCGAGCAGCTCGCCCATCACGCGCACCTCGACGAGGAACGTCTTGCGGTGGTCGGGGCCGCTCTCGGCCACGACGCCGTACTCGGGGAGCGGCAGGTTGCGCGCCTGGACCAGCTCCTGCAGCGCCGACTTGTAGTCGCGGCCCCAGAACCCGGGGCTCCGGACGTCCTCGAAGGCCTCGGTGAACTCGCGTGACACGAAGGCTCGCGCGGCCTCGAGCCCCCCGTCGAGGTAGATGGCCGCGAGCACCGCCTCGAAGGCGTCCGCCAGCAGCGCGAACTTCTGGCGCCCGCCCGTCTTCTCCTCACCCTTCCCGAGGGCGAGGAACTCCCCGAGGCCAAGCTTCCTCGCCTGCTGCGCCAGCGCCGTCGTCGAGACGAGCGACGACTTGATCTTCGACTTCTGCCCCTCGTCGAACCGCGGGAAGTCGTGGAAGAGCAGGTCGGCGATGATGAACCCGAGCACCGCGTCGCCCAGGAACTCGAGCGACTCGTTGTCGCCGGTCGCCCCGGTCGCGTCCTCGTTGGCCAGGGACCGGTGGGTCAGCGCGCGGTCGAGCAGGTGCGGGTCGGCGAAGCGGTGCCCGAGCCGATCCTCGAGCGCCGAGAGGTCGCGCGCCTCGGCCGGCTCGGGCGGCTCCACCGCGGCGAGCCCCGGCCGCGCCTGCTGCCGGATGATCTCGCGCGCCTCCTCCGCCTGCGCCGCCGGCACCGAGATCCGCACCTCTCCCAGCCCGTCGATCGTCAGCGGGAAGACCGAGTGCGGGAGGTCGGACGAGAGCGACGAGTAGATGCCATGGGCCTCGAGCAGCCCGCGCACGATGCTCGCCTCGATGTCCGACTGCGTGCGGAAGACGACGGCGAGCGGGCCCGAAGCCTCGTCGCGTTCGCGCTCGTCAGGACACATGTTCGAGCCCCCTGCGCACCCCGCCGGGCACGAAGTCGTCGAACTTCATCAGGATCATGGTCATGTCGTCGTGCTGCGGCGCGCCGGCGACGAAGGCGTCGATCTCGCGCAGCATCCGCTCGCGCAGCTCGCCCGCCGGCAGGTCGCCATGCTCGGCCACCAGCTGGCCGAGCCGCGCTTCGCCGAACATCTGCGACTCGCCGTTCATCGCCTCGCTGATCCCGTCGGTGAAGAACAGCAGCAGGTCGCCCGCCCGGAGCGGGATCGATTCCTCCTTCAGCAGCCGCTCGAACAGCTCGCCGCTGTCGATCCGCAGGCCGAGCACCAGCCCGTCCGGCGTCAGGATGCGGACGTCGGGCCGCCCGCCGTTCGCCGTCCGG
>DAOPQX010000309.1:0-4571 GCA_035348395.1 Vicinamibacterales bacterium
CGTGCAGGTCTCGGTGACGCGCAACTACGGGGAGACCGCCGAGCACAAGTCGTACGAGCTGCTCTGGCACATGTTCCTGGCGGTCTTCTCGGTGTCGATCCTGATCTGGCTCACGCTCGGCCGGCGCGAGGCGGCCGTCGTGTTGATCGCGATCCCGGTGACCCTTGCCCTGACGCTGTTCGTCTTCTACCTCTACGGCTACACGCTGAACCGCGTGACGCTGTTCGCGCTGATCTTCTCGATCGGCATCCTGGTGGACGACGCGATCGTCGTCGTCGAGAACATCGTGCGCCACGCCCGGCTCGCCGGCCCGGGAAGCCGGCTCGCGTCGGTTGCAGTGAAAGCGGTGGACGAGGTCGGCAACCCCACGATCCTGGCGACGCTCACCGTCGTCGCCGCGATTCTCCCCATGGCGATGGTCGGCGGGCTGATGGGCCCCTACATGCGGCCGATTCCCGTCGGGGCCACGGCCGCGATGATGTTCTCGCTCGTGGTGGCCTTCGTGGTGACGCCCTGGGCCGCTGCGCGGCTGATGAAGACGCCGTCGGGCCACGCCCAGGGCGCTGAGGATCGCCTCACGGTCGTCTACCGCCGCGTGATGAACCGGCTCATCGCGCGGCCGCGGTACCGGGCGGCCTTCCTGGCGACGGTCGCCCTGCTGCTGCTCGGGGCGGCCGCGCTGGTGCCGCTCGGCCTCGTCAAGGTGAAGATGCTGCCGTTCGACAACAAGAGCGAGTTCCAGGTGATCGTGAACACCGACGAGGGAACGCCGCTCGAGCAGACGGCACGCATCGCCGCGGCCCTGGCCAGCGAAACGCTCCGGCAGCCGGAGGTGCTGAACGTGCAGGCGTACGTCGGCACCGCCTCGCCGTACAACTTCAACGGCCTCGTCCGCCACTACTTCATGCGGCGGGTGCCCCACCAGGCCGACCTGCAGGTGAACCTGGTCGACAAGGACGAGCGGTCGGCGCAGAGCCACGACATCGCCAAGCGCGTCCGAACCGCGCTCGAGCCGATTGCGAAGCGGTATGGCGCGCGCGTGCAGGTGGCCGAGGTGCCGCCCGGCCCGCCCGTGCTGCAGACGCTCGTCGCCGAGGTGTACGGGCCGGACGAGTCGCGGCGGCTGGAGATCGCCACGCGGGTGAAGAAGACCTTCGAAGAGACGGCGGGCGTCGTGGACGCGGACTGGTACGTCGAGCACCCGCAGCGGAAGGACCGGCTCGAGGTGGACCACGAGAAGGCGGCCGCGGCAGGAGTCTCGGCTGCCTCGATCGCCTCGGTGGTGCGGCTGGCCGGCTCGGGGCAGACCGTGGGCCTGCTCCACGACGAACGGGCCCGCGAGGACGTTCCGATCGTGGTGCGCCTGCCGCGCGCCCTCCGCTCGTCCACCGACGCGCTGCAGGCCATCCGGCTCGGCGGTTCGTCGCCCGTGGCAATCGGTGAGCTGACCCGCGTGGCGAGGGTGGAGGAGAATCGCAGCATCTACCACAAGAACCTGAGGCCCGTGACTTACGTCATGGCCGACGTCGCCGGCACGGTGGAGAGCCCGGTGTACGCCATCCTGGCCATGAACAAGGTGCTCTCGCGCCTGCAGCTGCCGGAGGGCTACCGGTTCGAGATCTACAACGCCCGGCAGCCCCACGACAGCAACAAGTACGCGATGAAGTGGGACGGCGAGTGGCACATCACCTACGAGGTGTTCCGCGACCTGGGCCTCGCCTTCGCGGCCGTGCTGCTGCTCATCTACATCCTCGTCGTGGGATGGTTCCAGTCGTTCTGGACGCCGATCGGGATCATGGCCGCCATCCCCTTCTCGCTGGTCGGCATCCTGCCGGCACACGCGATGCTGGGGGCGTTCTTCACCGCCACGTCGATGATCGGGTTCATCGCCGGCGCCGGCATCGTCGTGCGCAACTCGATCATCCTCGTGGACTTCATCGAGCTGCGGCTGCGCGACGGCATGCCGTTGGCCGAGGCGGTCGTCGATGCCGGTGCCGTGCGGTTCCGCCCGATGGCCCTCACGGCCGCCGCCGTCGTCGTGGGCGCCGGGGTCATCCTGTTCGACCCGATCTTCCAGGGGCTGGCCATCTCGCTGATGGCCGGCGAAATCGCCTCCCTGCTGCTCTCGCGGGCCACCGTGCCCGTCCTGTACTACTCGATGAACCGGCGCGCCGCCGAGGGCGGGACGTTACAGCGGGCCATCGCGCCGGCCGGGGAGTGAGACGGCGCCGATGCTTTTCGTACCTGAACCGTGAATCCTGAACCCCGATTCCTGAATCCTGTGAGGAGGAGGCGCCCATGACCGTCGAACGCTACCTCCGGCTCATCGCCGGGTTGTTCGTGCTGGCCAGCGTCCTGCTGGGAATGTACGCCCACCCCGCCTTCTTCTGGTTCACGGCGTTCGTGGGCCTGAACCTGTTCCAGTCGGCCTTCACGGGCTGGTGCCCGATGATGGCGATCTTGAGAAAGGCCGGCGTGAGGGGCTGACCCCAGCCGACGAAGGCACTGCGCTAGACTGGAGAAACGGAGGGTTCGTGCAGGAAACGCACTACGGCTTGCGAGTGGAGCTGCCGATCGGGTACGACGAGGCGGTCGAGCGCGCCACCTCGGCACTCAAGGCCGAGGGTTTCGGCGTGCTGACGACGATCGACGTCAAGGCGACGATGAAGCAGAAGCTCGATGCCGACTTCCGCCGGTACGTCATCCTGGGGGCCTGCAACCCGCCGCTGGCGCACCAGGCACTCACCGCGGAGCTCGAGATCGGCCTGCTGCTCCCGTGCAATGTCATCGTGTACGAGACGGGCCCCGGCGCGAGCGTGGTGGCGGCCATGGCTCCGCTCGGCGCGATGAGCGTGGTCGGCAACCCGGCACTGACCCCCGTGGCCCAGCAGGCCGATGGAAAGCTGCGGAAGGCGCTCGCCGCGCTCGAGCAGGGGCAGGCGGCTTGATGGACTACCTCTGGCCCCTTCTCTTTCTGGTGGTGTGGGTGCTGCTGCAGGTCGTCATCCTGCCGCGCCTCGGCGTGCCGACTTGAGCCAGGCCGGCCTGCGGCGTCGAGGATCGACGCATCGATCGCAAGGATCAGGAACGCGAGACCCGGCTGTAACGCCGGCGCCGCGCTAGCGCTCCACCTCAACCAGGATCGCCCGGGCTACCGCGGGTTCGACGACGATCTCCGTCTGGTCGCACTCGAACACGAATCCCGGAAACCGCTGGAGCAAGCGGATGCGGGCGCCCGGCGTCACGCCGAGCGCACCCAGGCGCTCGGCCCTGGCCGGGTCGTCGCGAAGCACGCCGACCACCACCCCACGCTCGCCCGCCTTCAGGTGAGACAGGCGGGTTCCCCGCTCAGAACGAGATGCCGATGAACTGGAGGACATGGTGAAGGCCCGCGCCGGTGCCAAGCGCCACCGCGGTGACGAACAGCAGGATGGCGGCAGCCACCCTTGCCCCTTGCTCGCGGACGATCATCAGGAAGTGGGCGACGCAGGGCACGAACAGCGTCATCACGGTAAGGGCGACGACGGCCTGCACGCCGGTCAGTTGCCCGGCGTGCGCCAGCTGGAACAGCCCGGCCGCGCCGTAGTCGCGCCGCAGGAAGCCCATGACGAACACCTGCGCGGTCTCGGCGGGGAGGCCTAGCAGGCCACTGACGACCGGCCGGCCGGCCGCGATGATGACGTCGAGTCCCCCGGTCCTGTCGAGGACGAACAACAGCGCCGTGCCGATCAGGAAGAGCGGCACGGCCTCGGCGAGATACCAGCGCAGCCGAATGGCCGTCTTCACCACGACGTTCCTGGCCGAGGGCCACCGCATCGGCGGCAGTTCGAGGATGAAGTCGGAGCGTTCGCCCGGCAGCACGCGCGCCGCCAGGAACCCCACCAGGAACATCTGCCCCAGCACGACCGCGGCCAGAGTGGCGAGCGCCGCGAAAGAGATCCCGCCCAGGATCCCGAGGATGGTCGCCAGCTGGGCCGAGCACGGGACGCCGAGGGCCAGCAGCAGGACGGCGATCACCCGTTCCTTCGGCGTTCCCAGGATGCGCGTGGTCATCGTCGCCATGGTGTCGCAGCCGAGGCCCAGCACCATCGGCAGAACCGCCTTCCCGTTCAGGCCCATCATGCGGAAGATGCGGTCGGAGAAGATCGCCAGGCGCGGGATGTAGCCGCTGTCCTCGAGCCACGAGAACACGAGGAAGAAGGTGGCGACCACGGGAAGGACGATGGCGACCGCGTAGGTCAGGCCCATCGTGATGAGGCCGTATTCACCGACGAGGAAGTCGCGGACCAGGGCAAAGGGGACGGCCCAGGTGAGGAACGCCGTCGCCGCGGGGTTGACGTACCGGCCGAAGACGCCCTCCTCGATGAGGCCCACCAGGGTCTGCGCCCCGAAGACGCCCACGACGAGGTAGACGGCATAGAGGACGAGCGCGAGGACCGGGAGGCCGGTCAGGGGCCGGCGCAGCGCCTGCCCCAGCCACGCCTGGACCCGGCCGGCCGAGGAGGGGCGCAGCCGGCGAAGCCGCTCCGCCGTCTCGTGCGCCCAGCGCGCGGGGTCGGCCGCGCCAGCTG
>DAOPQX010000310.1:0-4539 GCA_035348395.1 Vicinamibacterales bacterium
GTAGCCCGAAGCGCCGGCCGCGAGCATGCCCGCGACGTACTGGCGGTCGGAGTGCATCGAGACGGCGAGCACCTTCACGTTCGGCATCTCGGCCCGGATCTGCCGCGTGGCCTCGACCCCGTTCAGCTCGGGCATCCCGATGTCCATGATCACCAGGTCGGGTGACAGCTCGCGTGCCAGGCGGACGGCCATCCGCCCGTTGTTGGCCTCGCCGACGATGTCGAGACCCGGCCGGGTCGCGAACAGCGTGCGCAGCCCCTCGCAGAACAGCCGGTGGTTGTCGGCGAGCAGGATCCTCATCGCATTGCCTCCCCGCTCGATGGTTTGACCCGTGTCCCGGGAACCGTGAGGCGCACTCGCGTCCCCTTCCCGGGAGCCGACTCGATCTCCACGCGCCCGCCAAGGTGGCCGATCCGCTCGCGGATGCTGAACAGCCCGAACCCGCTGGCCGCCGACGGGTGCAGCGTGCAGCTTGGCGGATCGAACCCCACCCCGTCGTCTTCCACGAGGGCGCAGATCTCGCTGACGCCCTGCGTGAAGAGCCGGACCGACGCCCGCGAGGCGCGCGCGTGCTTGACCGCGTTCATCAGCAGCTCCTGGATCGACCGGAACAGCATGATGCGCAGCCCCTCGTTCAGCACGACCCCTTCGGCGCGGCAGCGCACCTCCACGGGAAGCCCGAACTGCCGGGTGACGTGCTCGCCCAGCCACACCACCGCCGGCGTGAGCCCCAGCTCGTAGAGGATCGGCGGGCTGATGTCGAAGGTCAGCGAGCGGGTGTCGTTCACGATCTCCTTGATGAGCGCCGTGACGTCCTCGAGCCGCGAGTGGTGCTCGGGCGGGAGGAGGTACTGCAGCGTCTCGAGCTTCAGCTTCGCCACCGCGAGCCCCTGGCCGATCCGATCGTGGAGGCTGATGGCCAGGGTGCGCCGCTCGCGCTCCTCCGCCATCGCGAGCTCGGCCGCGAGCGACCTGAGGTGCTCCTGGTAGGTGGAGAGCTGCGTCTTCGCCTCGTTCAGCGCCACGATCTCCGAGACGTAGTCGGCCACCATCCTGAAGAGCGTCCGCTCCTCGTCGAGCAGGGCGGGCTCGCGCCCGTCCTCGAGCGTGTCGCTGTAGCCCACCTCCAGCGCGCCCACCGTTCGCCCGCCGACCGTGATCTCCGCGCGGTAGCAGCAGACGGGCCGGTAGAAGTTGCGCGTGTGGTAGCGGCGGCTCTTCAGCGTGATCGACGCGCAGGCCAGGTCGGGATACTGGCAGGCCGACGGCAGCACGTCGGCTACCTCCTGCAGGATGTCGCCGAGGTCTGCGTCGTGCCCCTTCAGCATCCGCCAGATCGAGTGAAGGCACTTCAGCTCCTTCACTCGCTCGGCCAGGGCATCGGACCGGGCGCTGAGCGCCTCCGCTCCTGGCGGCGCCGCGGCTGGCGCGACGGCAGGCGCCCGCCGCCTCCCCTTCCGATCCTTCTCCATCCGGCGCACCCCGGGCGACGACGTCCGAACGGGCATCTTGAAGCCACTCCTGGCGGCCATTCTACCCAACTCCCCCCGGAGCTTCACTTGCGTTGACGAGTTGGCTCCGGCAGAAGGATTGCGCGCAGCCGCGCGGCGGTGCGGGGCCAGCTCGCGGCGCAACTCGGCGAGCGCGCGGTCGATGGCGCGCGCGGGGCCCTCGGCGCGCAGCGCCACCACGATCCGCCCCGAGGGCACCAGGTGCGCAGCAATGACGCAGGTGACGGTGGCCTCGTGGATTTCGCTGCGCTTGAGCGAGACGTTCACGAGATGGACGCGCGGGGCAGCCTCGCTGAACGCCCGCGCGAGGGCCGCCTCGAGGCGCGCACGCCCGGCCGGGCCAAGGTCGACGCCAAGCTCGTTGGTGTGGATGCGCATTGCGAAGGGCCGGACGCCAGAGCGAGAGGGGCCCAAGGTCGCGGTTGAAAGACTCGTGCCAGGAAGCGCGGAGGCGTAGGCTTCAATAGGGTCAAAAGACAGGGCTATGACGCTGCCTTGGCGATCCGCTCACCCACGCAGTTTCAATGAGCACACATCACATTTCATTCTGAAATGCCCGGCAGGGGATCCCCGGCCCCCCGTGCCGGCTTTGGGCCCGTTCTCCGCGGTAATCCGGCACTGTGGGCGCTGCCCCTGCACGGCCCGGGGTTTGCCCTTCCCGAGGATTGGGGCCGCGCCGAGCCTTCATCCCGGATCGCTCGTGCCGAGGCGCCAAGGAGGACGAACGGATGCGCACGGACGAACTTTCCTCCCGCGTGCGGGGGGAGTATCTCGAGATGCCCGGTCTCAGCCTGACGCTCGCGCAGGCGCAGCGCCTCTGGGCGCTCGACCGCGCGCGGTGCTCGCGCCTGCTGGAGCACCTCGAGGAGACCGGTTTCCTGCGGCGCCGCCGTGACGGTTCCTACGTCCGGCGGCAGGCAGGGGTGGAACCGTGGATGCGGGCCACGCCCTCGCAAGGCTAGCCCGGGAGCGATACATGCGAACCACCGTCCAGGACGAGGGACGGCACTTCGATCGGCAGACCCACGCGTACGCCGAATACCGGGTCTTCTCGAGACTGATGGGCGCGGCCGGCGTGGAAGGAGACGTCACGGTGATGGTCGCGCTGAAGCGGCTCGATGGCGACGCGCCCGGCGCCCCGCTCGTGCGCTGCGAGATCGCCGTCGCCCAGCGCACGAGCGAGGTGGCGCGCGTGCAGGCGCTCGGGCCGCATCCCTACGCCGCCATCGACCGGGCCGCGGTGCTGATCGGCGAGGCCGTGCGCCGCCAGGCTCAGCGGAGCCGCGCCACCGCGGGCTGAGGCCGCCGGCGACGCTGACGCAGCAGTCCGGCGCGGCGCGTTTCAGTTGAGGACGAGGTCCTCGACGCCCGAAGCGGGCGCCACCCCGGCAGCCGGGGCGGCGGCCCGCCGCCGCAGGCGTGGTGGGGGCGGCACGAGCCGCTCGGCGAGCGGCAGGAACGGCGCCTCGGGATCCTCCACCGCCAGCGGCCACCCGAGGATGTCGGCCGCGGACCGCACGTATTCCTCGACGTCGAGGTCTTCCACGAAGTGCACGCCGCGCCGGCGCCCCAGTTGCCACCACCCGGCCAGCACGCCGGCCGCCGTCTGGAGCTGGGTGGCGTTGGTGCCGAGCGCCACGCCGTCCGCCACGTCGGTCCGGAAACCCGCCCAGAACTCGCCGAACCGCCGGCTGCACAGCAGCACGCCCAACCGGTCCTCGCCCCGGAGCGCGCGCGCCCAGGGCGGATAGAGCCGGTGCGTCCGCCACTGCTCGGGCCGCACCCGGCCGGGGTGTTTCCGCAGCGCCCGCCGCGCGGCGTGCGGCAGCCTGTAGACGAACGCCATCTCCACCGACGGGAAGAGGCGCGAGAGCGTGAGCAGCTCCTCGTGCGGGACCGCCATGCCGTTGATGCCGCGGGCTCCGCAGCGGGCCCTGTAGGCGGACTCCACCGGGCGGTGTCCCAGGCCCACCACGCGCCCCCCCGACACCGCGAACGCCCTCGGTTCGAGCAGCTCCTCGAGGCAGTGGCTCGGGCTCCACGTCATCGCGAACACGTCTGCAGGCGAGGGGGCGCCGATCTCGCGCGTGGTGTCTTCCTCGGTCACCAGCACGGCGTACAGGTCGAGGGCGTCCGCGCGTGGAGCCACCCCCACGCGGCGGGCGAACGTGCGCAGGGCGGTCGGGGCCAGCGCATTGACGAGCCCCGGGTTGGCCCCGCTCCCCACGAGATGGCTGCGCGAGGCGGCCGGGGCGTTGGGCGGAAGCAGCCGCCCGATGACCTGGTCGGTGGGAATCGACGCGCCGCCGGGCCACTCCTCCGCGCTCGCGGACAGGAAGTCGGCGCCCAGCGCGTCGCAAACCTCGATGCACTCGATCGTGTCGAGCGAGCCGAGCGCGATGACCTGCGTGATCCGGTGCTCGCGAACGATCTGCGCCAGGTCGCCGGCCGACCGGATGGTGACGGGCGGCAGGGCGACCGCCCCGCTCACCGACTCGGAACCGCCCCGGGTATCGGCGAGCACGAGGGCCTCGAGACGCGAGCGGAGCCGCCCCCCGGGGCGGCTGTGTTCGAGAAGCGAGAGCACCGCGCGGCCGACGCCGCCGCGGCAGCCCACGATGAGGGCGCGCTGAGCCGGGTGGATCACCGTGCTGTCCTCCTTGCCGCGTCCGGCGGTGAGGGGGCGGTCTGGCGAGGGGGCGACCTGGTCGGCTGCGAAGCGGCGGCCCGTCATTCGCCGGCCTTTCGGGCCGCCTCGGGCTGGTACAGCACCTCTTCCACCTTCAGGCGCCGCACGCCTCCCGGCACCGTCCACTCGATGATGTCGCCGGCCCGGTACCCGAGCACGGCGGCGCCGAGCGGCGCGAGCACCGACAGCCGCCGCTCGTCGACGTTCGCCTTCCCGGGAAAGACGACGGTGAACACCATCTCCTCGCCGGTGTCGAGGTTCCGCAGGGACACCTCGGAATCCACGGTGACCACGTCGGCCGGGATGCTGTCGGCCGGCACGACGTGCGCGCGGTCGAGC
>DAOPQX010000311.1:0-4528 GCA_035348395.1 Vicinamibacterales bacterium
CTAGATCCTGACGACGCGCTCGGCGCCGGTCAGCGTGGCCGCGATCTCCCGCATGTCGGTCACGCGACCGGCGGCCAGGCGGGTCTCCAGGCCGAAGTGCGCCACGCACGTCCCGCAGGCCAGCAGCTCCACCCCGTCGTGCTCGAGCTGCCGCAAGGTGTCGAGGACGACCGATCGATCCGCGAGGAGCCGCACACCCGTGTTGTAGAAGACGATCGCGTGGGGGCGGTCGGACACGCCAGGCAGCTGGTGGATGAACTTGACCATCAGACGGCCGCCGAGCGCCTCGTCGCCCCGCCCCATCGTGTCGCCGTCAATCGCGAGGACCCGTTGTATCATTCGCGGATCTTATCCGACCTGGTGGCTTTCCCTCTGCCGCGGAGGCGCCCGATGAACCGACGCAAGCTTTTGGCCGCTGCTGCCCTCGCCGTGTTCGCGCTCCTGGTGCCGGCTGGGCCGACGGCGGCACAGTCGCTCGTCGACCCGGCCGCCGAGAAGAAGATCGACGACCTCCTGGCGAGGATGACGATCGAGGAAAAGGCTGGGCAGTTGAACCAGTACAGCAGCTCGTTCGACCTCACCGGCCCGGCGCCGAGCGCGGGGGGTCAGAAGGCGGTCTACGAGCAGATCCGCACCGGCCTGGTCGGGTCGATGCTGAACGTGATCGGCGCTGAAGCCACGCGCAAGGCGCAGCAGCTGGCGGTCGAGAACAGCCGGCTGAGGATCCCGTTGATCTTCGGGTACGACGTCATCCACGGCTACAAGACGATCTTCCCGATCCCGCTCGGCGAGGCGGCGAGCTGGGACCCCGCCGCCGTGGAGCGTTCCGCGCGCGTGGCGGCCACCGAGGCGGCGGCGGCCGGCCTTCACTGGACGTTCGCACCGATGGTGGACATCGCCAGGGACGCCCGCTGGGGTCGCATCATGGAGGGCTCCGGCGAGGACCCGTACCTCGGGGGGCAGATGGCGGCGGCGCGCGTCAGGGGCTTCCAGGGAGACAGCCTGTCGGCGACCGACACGGTGGCCGCCTGCGTCAAGCACTACGCCGCCTACGGCTTTGCCGAAGCGGGCCGCGACTACAACACCGTGGACATCTCCGAGCAGACGCTTCGCAACGTCGTGCTGCCGCCGTTCAAGGCCGCGGCCGATGCCGGCGCCGCGACGTTCATGAACTCGTTCAACGAGATCGCGGGGATCCCGGCGACCGGCAGCGTGCACCTGCAGCGAGAGATCCTGAAGGGGGAGTGGGGCTTCACGGGCTTCGTGGTTTCCGACTGGGGCTCGATCGGCGAGATGCTTCCTCACGGGTACTCGAAGGACCTGGAGCAGGCAGCCGAGCAGGCGATCACCGCCGGCAGCGACATGGACATGGAATCCCGCGCGTACGTCGGTCACCTCGCCGGCCTCGTGAAGGCCGGGCGCGTGGACGAGCGGCTCGTGGACGACGCGGTGCGGCGGGTGCTGCGGGTGAAGTTCGCGCTCGGGCTGTTCGACGACCCGTACCGATATTCGGACACGGCGCGGGAGAAGGCGGCCACGCTGACGCCGGCCAACCTCGAGGCGGCCCGCGACGTGGCGCGCCGGTCGATCGTGCTGTTGAAGAACGGGGGCGGGCTGCTGCCGCTGCGGAAGGACCTGAAGACGATCGCGGTGATCGGGCCGTTCGCCGCCGACAAGGATGCGCCGCTCGGGAACTGGCGCGGGCAGGGGGAGGCCAACTCGGCCGTCTCGCTGCTCGAGGGGGTGAAGGCTGCGGTGTCGCCAGCCACCGAGGTGCTGCACGCCGAGGGCGTGAAGCTGGTGACGGGGCCGCGCAACTTCATGGCACCCCCGGTGTACAACACCACCGACCGCTCCGGCATCCCGGCGGCAGCGGAGGCGGCCAGGAAGGCCGAAGTCGTGCTGCTGGCCATCGGCGAGGACGCCTTCCAGTCGGGCGAGGGGCGGAGCCAGGCCGACATCGGGCTCAAGGGGCTGCAGGACGAGCTGCTGCGGGCGGTAGTCGCCGCGAACCCGAAGGTGGTGGTCGTGCTGAGCGGCGGCCGGCCGCTGGCGATCCCGGACGTCGCCGAGGCCGTTCCGGCGCTGGTCGAGACCTGGCTGCTCGGGTCGCAGTCGGGCCATGCGATTGCCGACGTCCTGTTCGGCGACTTCAACCCGAGCGGCAGGCTGCCGGTGTCGTTCCCGCGGCACGTGGGCCAGATGCCGCTGTACTACGCGCACAAGAACACCGGCCGCCCGGGGCCGCAGGACGTCGTCACCTGGTCGCACTTCACCGACGTCCCCAACGACGCGCTGTTCCCGTTCGGGTTCGGCCTCGGCTACACGACGTTTGCCTACTCCGACCCGGTCCTGAGCGCCTCGGAGATCGGCGCCGGCGGCGAACTGCAGGTGCGCGTGAGGGTGACGAACACCGGCTCGCGTCCAGGGACGGAAGTCGTGCAGCTGTACGTGCGCGACCTGGTGGGCAGCGTGACCCGTCCGGTCAAGGAGTTGAAGGGGTTCCAGAGGGTGGAACTCGCCGCGGGTGAATCGCGCGAGGTGAGTTTCACGCTGACGCCGGAGGACCTGGCATTCCACACGGCCCGCGGCCAATGGGAGGCCGAGCCCGGCGCGTTCACCGTCATGGTGGGCGGCAACTCGCGCGACGTGAATTCGGCATCGTTCACGCTCCGCTGACGCCGTTCTCATGAACCTCTCGCGATTCCAGGTGCTGATGGCGGCCATCCTGTTCTCCACGGGGGGGGCCGCCATCAAGGCCGTCACGCTGACCCCGTGGCAGGTGGCGAGCTTCCGGGCGGGGATCGCCGCGCTCACGCTGCTCCTGCTGGTGCCCGACGCACGCCGGCTGTCGTGGCGGGCGCTGGCGGTCGGCGCCGTGCAGGCCGGCACGTTCATCACCTTCGTGCTCGCCAACCGGATGACCACCGCGGCCAGCGCCGTCTTCCTCCAGGCGGCCGCCCCGTTCTGGCTGATCCTCTTCGGGCCGCTGCTGCTCGGAGAGCGTTCGCGCCGCAGCGACGTGCCGTTCCTCGGGGTGCTCTTCCTGGGTGTCCTGCTGCTCATGCTCGGGACACCGGGACCTTCGGCCACCGCCCCCGACACGTTTCGGGGCAACGTGGTGGGCGCCGCCAGCGGGTTCATGTGGGCGCTGTCACTGGCGGGGCTGCGTTGGGCGGGGCGGGAGGCGGCCAGGGGCGCGAGCTTCACGGGCGCGTCCTCGTCGGTGTGCGGGAACGTGATCGCCTGCGCCGCGTGCCTGCCGCTGGCGCTGCCCGTCGGGGCCTCGGTCCCGGCCGACTGGTTGGTGCTGGTCTACCTGGGCGTTGCCCAGGTCGGGCTGGCCTACGTCTTCCTAACGCGCGGGCTGGGGAAGGTTCGGGCGATGGAAGCGTCGCTGCTGCTGCTCGTCGAGCCGGCCCTCAGCCCCTTCTGGGCCTGGCTGGCGCACGGAGAGCAGCCCGGCTGGGTGGCCGTCCTGGGCGGGGTTATCATCCTGAGCGCAACCGCCTGGCGGTCGGCCCGGCCGGCCGGGCAAGCTGCCGGAGAGGAGTAGCGGTTCCATGATGCCGACCTTCATCGCGATGGTTCTGGCCGCCGCGGCACTGCAGCAGGCGCCCCCCGCCAACTACGACGAGGCGAAGGTGCCGCGCTACACGCTGCCGCCGCTGCTCGTGATGAGCGACGGCCGGCCCGTGAGGGACCCGGCCGCCTGGGAGGTGCGGCGCAGGGAGATCCTCGCGCTGCTCGAGTCGCAGATGTTCGGCCGGGCACCGCGGCCGCCAGCGGACATCGCCTTCGAGGTCCTTGGGGTGGACCAGGCCGCATTGAACGGCATCGCCATCCGGAAGGACGTCGCGATTGGAATCAAGGGGAAGACCCTGCGGCTTCAGCTCTACCTGCCCGCCGGCGCCAAGCGGCCGGTTCCCGTCTTCCTCGGCCTGGGCTTCGCTCCGAACCAGACCGTCGCCGCCGATCCGGGCGGACCGCTGGCAGGAGCCTGGGCGCGCGGCGACCAGTCGAAGGAGGCGTCGCTCCAGGCGGCGGCCGAGGCTTCGCGCGGCGCGGCGGCCTCGCGCTGGCAGGTGGAGAAGCTGTTGGCGCGGGGGTACGGCCTGGCGACCATGTACTACGGCGACATCGAGCCCGACTTCGACGGCTCCATGAGGCAGGGCATCCGTGCGGCGTTCGTCGCGCCCGGCCAGCAGGCGCCCGGCGACGCGGAATGGGGCGCCATCGCGGCCTGGGCGTGGGGCCTCGGCCGCGGCGTCGATTACCTGGTCACCGACAAGGACGTCGATGCGTCGCGCATTGCCGTGGTCGGCCATTCGCGGCTCGGCAAGACGGCGCTCTGGGCTGGCGCGACGGACCCGCGCATCGCGATGGTGATCTCGAACGACTCGGGCGAAGGGGGCGCGGCCATCAGCCGCCGCCGGTTCGGGGAGACGGTTGCGGATCTGAACCGGCGCTTCCCGCACTGGTTCTGCGGCAACTATCGCCAGTACAGCGACCGCGAGGACGAGATGCC
>DAOPQX010000312.1:0-4494 GCA_035348395.1 Vicinamibacterales bacterium
CGCGCCACCGAGTAGCTGCCGAACGGCTGGACAACCGCCGTGCGAGGGCGTGTCGGCGACGAAACGTGCACGGTCTCCCTCTCGGTGAACCCCTGCAAGACGGCGACCGACAGGCCGTCATCCGTGCGCCCCGTGACCTTGAACGCGCCGAGGATCGTCGTGCTCTCGGGAAGGTGGGCCTCCTCGCCCGCGCCGAGCGGCGGCGAGTAGGCCGGGGCGCCGCCGACGCGCCGCGAGTGGAAGAGCTGCTCCTCCTGTTCGAGCTGGAACTCGAGGATCTTCCGCCCCTCGAGGAAGAACGGCCGCTTCTCCTGGTAGAAGGTCTCGTAGGCGGTCAGGTTGATGACCGACGGGTCGGCCTCCACCTGGCCGAAATCGGGGTTGACCGTGCCGTCGAGCGTGAAGTTCGACGTGAGGCCGACCTTCGCGTCGAGGCCGGACGCCCCGGCCGCGTCGGTGCCGCCGCCCGGAACGGACGGCCCCGAGCTGGTCTTGCCGAGCAGGTGCGGCATCAGCTCCACGTGGCGCGAACGCGGCAACCCCCGAATCCCGCGCAGTTCGCCGAGCTGGTACATCCGCCCCGTGTTCTGGCGCGGGATCAGCTGCCACTGGTCCTCCTCGCCGTTGCGGGCGATCCACCTCCAGACGTGGAGCCCCCACACCTGCTCCTCCTGCGGGCCGTAACGCAGCTGGTTCAGCGGCACCCGGAACTCGGCGGTCCATCCCTTGTCGTCGTGGGCGACCTTGCCGTCCCAGACCGCATCCCACGTGGTATCCCACTCTTGCTCGCCGTTTCCGAGGACCAGGTCGATCTTCCCCCCGCCGGCCGTCAAATCGAACTCGAACCCGGTTCGCTTGCTGTTGTAGCTGTCGAAGCAGACGCCGACGACGTCCACCGCGTAGCCGTTGAAGTCGTCGCGCCGGCCCGGGTACCGGTGCACCTTGGCCGGGTCGTCGTAGGCCCGGATCGCCATGTAGACGTAGCCGTCGTCATAGAGGATCTTCACCTCCGTCGGCTGGGAGGGCGGCGCCCCCTCGATCGGCAGCTGCTGCTTGAAGTCGCCCTCCCAAGTCCCCTCGTTCCAGGCCTCGTCGTCGAAGCGGCCGTCGATGGACGGCGGTTTTCCCTGCAGGCGCGTCGCGTTGAGGATGCGCGGCGGGTACTTGCGGCCGAACGGGTTGTCGGGGGTGGCCGCCGGTGCGGCAGGGCTCTCCTGCGCGAGCGCGAGGGCGCCGCCCGGGCCGCCGGGGAGCAGCCCGGGCGCGAGAAGGACGAACAGGGCCAGGAACGGGGCGGTGCGGAGCGGGCGCGGCATGTCCCGCGAAGGCTATCTTCCGCGCCGCCCGCAGTCAATGACGGGCACAGCGTCAGGCGAGCCGGTATCCCTCCCGCTGCGGCCTCGACAGCATCGCGTTCGCCTCGTCGTCGCCGATGAACCGCTCGGCAGCGGGGTCCCAGCGCATTCGCCGCCCGGTCTTCATCGCGATGTGGTGCAGCAGGCACGCCGAGCAGGAGCGGTGGGCGACGTCGAACGGCGCGATCGGCTGCCGACGCGAGCGTACCGCGTCGATCCAGTTCCCGTGGTGGTCGGTGCTCTCCTCGAGGTGCACCTCGTTCGGCCCGATCACCGAGGTGATGATCGCGGGGTCGCTGGCAGCAAGCGCCTGCGCGTCCTTCAGCGCCGACTGCGGGTCGCTCGCGGTGACCGCCTCGTTGCCGCGCGACACGAAGATCCACCCCTCGCTGCCCTCGAACCGGATCCCGTTGGGGAAGTCGCCGCTGACGATCATGTGCGCGCCGGTCGCGTAGACCGCCTCGGTCTTGAACGGCCCGTGCACGTCCCACAGCCCGCCCGCCGGGAACTCGGCGCTGCCCCAGATCTCCAGCGGGCCGCTGTGCTCCTCGTCCATCGCCCAGTGCGCGCTGTCGAGGTGGTGCGAGCCCCAGCCGGTGATCATCCCCGCGCCGAACTGCTCGCAGCGCAGCCAACCGGGACGGCCGTAGCCCTGCTGCGGGTGCACCCGGTTCTCCGTGTAGTAGGCGAACGGGGTCGAGCCGAGCCAGGTGTCGTAGTCGAGGTTCGGCGGGACCGGCATCTCGGGCTCGTCCCGTCCCGGCGGGTCGCCGGGCAGACCGATCTTCACCGTGTGCAGCTTCCCGATGCGGCCGTTCCGCACCAGCTCGGCGGCGTAGCGGAACTGGGGAGACGAGCGCTGTTGGCTGCCCACCTGCACGATCCGCCGGCTGCGCGCCACCTCGCGGGCGACGAAGCGGCCCTCGGCGATGGTGAGCGAGGCCGGCTTCTGCAGGTAGACGTCCTTGCCGGCCCGCACCGCCGCAACGGTGATCAGCGCGTGCCAGTGGTCGGGGGTGCTCACCAGCACGGCGTCGATGCCCTCGTTCGCCAGCAGCTCGCGGTAGTCGGCGTAGGCCCTGACGCCGTCGTACGGCTTGCCGGTCTTCTCAGCGTAGTGCCCGTTGACCAGGCGCCTGGCGTCCGCCAGGCGCTTCGAGTCGACGTCGCACACCGCCACCACCCGGGCGGCAGGGTGCTTCCAGACGCCGGGCAGGTCGTGCACGCGCGAGATGCGGCCGGTGCCGATGGCGCCGATGGCCACCTGGCCGTTCGGCGCGTGGCGGCCGAGCACCGACGCGGGGACGATGGCGGGGAAGGCGGAGGCCGCCTTGAGGAACGTGCGACGCGATACGCCCGATGCCATGAGCACCCCCTCTACACGGCCTTCTTCTGCGCCTCGAGCACCAGCTGCGCCGCCAGCAGGCAGTGAGCCTGCGGCATGGCGGTCTCGGTGCGGTTCAGCACGTCGTCCACCAGGCGCTCGCCGTACGGCAGCGGCTGCTCGCGGCAGTCGATGTAGCGGGTCTCCTTGTGGTCCACCAGGAACAGGTGGCTGTCGCCGGGCCGCCCCGCGATGTCGATGTTCTTGCGAATCTCGATGAAGCCGTCGGTGCCGAGGACGGTCAGCCGTCCGTCGCCCCACGTGGCGAGGCCGTCGGGGGTGAACCAGTCCACCCGGATGTAGCCGCGGCCGCCGTTGCCCCGCAGGAGCATGTCGCCGAAGTCCTCGAACTTCGGGTACTGGGGGTGGTGGACGTTGGCCACCTGCGCGGCGATCACCTCGGCGGAGGTGGAGTTGGTGAAGAACAGGAACTGGTCGGCCTGGTGCGAGGCGATGTCGCACAGGATGCCCCCGAATCGCGCCTTGTCCCAGAACCACGCGGGACGCGTGTTGAGGCTGATGCGGTGCGGCCCGAGCCCGATCGTCTGGACGACCCGGCCAATCGCGCCGGCAGCCACCAGCTCGCCCGCCCGCACGGTGGCGCGGTTCTCGAGCCGCTCGCTGTACATGATCGAGTAGATGCGCTTCGTCTCGGCCTGCACCCGGCGCACCTCGGCCAGCTGCTCCAGCGTGGTGATGCCCGGCTTGTCGGCCATGTAGTCCTTGCCGTGCTGCATGACGCGGATGCCGAGGGGCGCGCGTTCGTCGGGGACGATCGAGCTCACGACCAGCTGGATCGACGGATCGTCGAGGATCTCAGCCTCGCTGCGCGCGGCCTTGCCCCTGGGAACGCGCTTGGTGAACTCCGCCAGCTGCTGTGGCTCTTTCGCGTGAACGAACACCAGCTCCCCGCCTCCCCGCTCCACCGCCGCCACCTGGCTGTAGATGTGCGGGTGGTCCATGCCGATCACGGCGAAGCGGATGCGCGGCTTGGGGGGCTGCGGGGAACCTCGGCGCACCCGCTCGGTTCGCACCGGGCCCGTCATCCCGTCCACCCCAGGCACCCCTGACGCGCGCAGCCCCGCGACGGCCGCCGCCGAGCCGAGCGCGCCCACCACGAAGCCTCGACGATCGATTCCGTCGTGTCGCATGTGTGCAGCCTCCATGGGGGCAGATCCAGGGGGAGTGTGCCGGGGCAGAGGTGACAGAACAGCCAGCTCAGGATTCGATTCCACCGCCCGAAGGCGAGGATGGCGGCGCGATCGCCTCTGCCGCCGGCGATTCGGGCCAGGCGGGCGGCGGCGACGCCGTGTACTCCGCGTGCGCGAGCAGGCGCTGGAACAGCGAGGTCTCCGACGCGTAGAACGTGAGTTTCAAGGCAAGGCGCGCCAGCAGGTACAGCTCGGTGACGAGAAAGCCGAGCCACACGAACCACCCGCCTCGCGCGCCGGGTGCCGCCAGCGCGTAGAGCGCCAGGATCAGCAGGAACAAGGCGCCGTTCAGCGCGTAGAGCCCGGCGACCGGCCCGGGGTGCCGGCGGATGAACCGCACGGCCGCGATCAGCGCCCCGAGAGCGCTTCGCCGATCCTCGACCACCGCCCTGATCTTCGCGTAGTCGAACACCACGTTCACCGCGACCAGGAGCCCGCCGAACACGAGGTACAGGGCCAGCCGCAGGAAGAAGGCGTTCCGCTCGACCGGCCAGTCGCTGGTCGCCCACGGGTAGAGCAGGTCGAACAGCCAGGCGTGGACCGT
>DAOPQX010000313.1:0-4468 GCA_035348395.1 Vicinamibacterales bacterium
CGGGCAGGTACGGCCCCTCGTCGATCAGGGCCCGCACCTCGTCTTCGCTCTTCCCGCGCGCGTCGGCGATCGCCGTGACCAGCTGTTCGTACCGGTCGCGGTTCAGCGACTCGGCCATCTCGCGGTGCGCCGGGGTGAACGTCTTCTCCGTGAGCTGGTTGACCGCCGTCTTGTACTGCCCGACGTGCAGCATGTCGGGGTAGGCGCCGATCTTGTCGAGCGTGCCTCGCAGGAACAGCTCGTAGCTGGCCTCCCCGGTCAGCTGCAGGGGGCTCGAGGGCATCAGGTAGATGCGGTCGCACGCCGTCGCCAGGTAGTAGGCGTCTTGCGAGCCGTCCTCGAGGTACCCGATCGCCGGCTTCCCCTCGCGGCGGAAGTCGCGGATCGCGTCGCGGATCTCCTGGAGCTTCGCGGCGTAGGGCGATCCAAGGTTGATCGGCGCCACGACCAGGGCCCGCACCCGCCGGTCGGCCTTGGCCTTGCGGATGTTCTCGACGATCGACCGCACGCTCGGCTCGCGGTCGCCGGGGATGAACTGCGAGATCCCCTCCTCGCCGCCCCCCTCCACCGGGTCGCCGGTGAGCCGCAGGACCAGCGACGCCGAGGACGGCACCGCCGGCCCCCGCCCGACGATGGCCCACAGGACGGCCAGGCCGGCCAGCGACACGGCCACCGCCGCGACGATCAGCACCAGCACGAGAGCAAGTCCGCGACGCACGGCCTACCTCCTGAAAGGAGACACGAGTATAGCAGCGCAACGGCAGAGGTCTCGTTACGCGGGTGCCAGCGACCCCAGCACCATCCCGATGCGCCGCAGCCCTTCGCTGATGTACTCCGGCCGGCCGCCGTACCAGATCCGCAGGTACCCCTCCAGCCCGACGTGAGTCCCCGGCACGACGAGGGTGCTCTGTTCGACCCGGATCCGCTCGCACACCTCGAGGCTGGGCGCCTCGGCGTGATAGCGCACGAGCGCCATCGCCCCCGCCTTCGGCTCGTTCAGCTCGAGCAGGCCGGGAAAACCCGCCGCCCAGTCGCGGATCAGCGGGAGGTTCGCCCGCAGGATGGAACGGGTTCGCGCGTAGAGGTGCTCGCGGTTTTCCACGGTCACCGCGGTTCGCGCGACGAGATCCGAGAGCTTGTTCGGGCCGATGGTCAGGTAATCGTGCTGGCTCCAGCAGGTCTCGATGAGCGGGGGCGGGCCGACGATCCATCCAATGCGAACCCCGGGGATGCCGTACGCCTTCGACAGCCCGCTGGTCACGACAACCTGCGGGCTCATGCACCAGAAGCTCTTCGTCCGCTCCCCTTCCAGCTCGGCGCCCAGGTACACCTCGTCGGCGAGAAGGATGGTGCCGGTCTCCTCGCAGCGCCGGACGATGCGCGACATCGCCGAAGCGGAGAGGACGGCGCCCGAGGGGTTGTTCGGGTTGGAGAGGTACAGCAGCCGCGTCTTCGGCGTGACGGCTCGCTCGAACTCCTCCCAATCGGGCTCCCAGGCGGCCTCGGGCCGCAGCCGGAACGTGCGCAGCGGAGCCTGCAGGCTCTGCGGCACGCCCCACAGCTGCATGTAGTTCGGGATCTCCATCGCCATCTCGTCGCCGGGCTGCAGGAGCGCGAGGGCGACGAGGTAGTTCGCTTCCGAGGTCCCGTTGGTCACCTCGATGTGATCGACGGTGGCCCCTGGATAGATCGCCGCCAGGCGCTCGCGGAGCGCGATCGTGCCGTTCGACTGGCTGTAGCCGAGCGGCATGTCGAGCGCCGCCTCGAGGTCGAGCCCGAGCGCCGTCAGCTCGCGAAGCGTCACCGGCCTGACGCCGCTCTCGCTCATGTCGAACGCCACCAGGTTCTCCCAGGTGGACTGCATCCGCTCCATCTCGAAGTTCGGAATGCGCATACGCTGTGTATTCTATGCCGATGAACCGACCTGCCCGGGACGTGACCGTCCTGGCCGAGCCCGACATCAGGCGGCTCGTCCCGCTCGACCTGGAGGCGCTGGCCGCCGTCGAGCATGCCTTCGCGCGCCTGGCCGAGGGGCGGGCCGACGTGCCGCCGATCGTGGGCCTTTTCGTCCCCGAGCGCCAGGGCGAGGTTGACGTGAAGGGGGCCTACATCCACGGCCTGCCGCGCATGGCGATCAAGATCGCGTCCGGCTTCTACGGCAACCCGGCGCGCGGCCTCCCGAGCGGGAGCGGGATGATGGTGGTGGTCAGCGCCGAGACGGGCTTCCCCGAAGCGGTGCTGCTCGACAACGGCTACCTGACCGAGATCCGCACAGGGCTGGCCGGGGCCGCGGCCGCCAGGTATCTCGCCCCTTCGACCGTTTCCACCGTGGGGGTGATCGGCGCCGGAAGCCAGGGCCGCTACCAGGTGCGGGCGCTGCGCCTGGTGCGCTCCTTCGAGCGGGTGCTCGTCTTCGATCGGACCCGCGAATCCGCCGAGGCCTACGCGCGCGAGATGCACCCCGAGCTTGGCGTCCGGGTGGAGCCGGCCAGCGCCGAGGCGGTCGTGCGCGAGAGCCAGGTCGTGATCTCGTGCACGCCCTCGCGTGAGCCGATCGTCAAGGCGGCGTGGCTGCACGCCGGCATGCACGTGACCGCGATGGGAGCCGACACCGCCGAAAAGCAGGAGCTGGAAAGCGCCGTGCTCGCGCGGGCCGATCGGCTGGCGTGCGACTACAGGCGCCAGTGCTTCGAGCGCGGCGAGTTCCTGCACGCGCTGCGGGACGCGGCGATCGGCGCCGGTGCCGATGTGACCGAGCTCGGCGAGCTGACGTCGGGCCGCCGGCAGGGACGGCAGCAGCCCGGCGAGATCACGGTGTGTGCGCTGACAGGCGTGGGCGTGCAGGACGCGGCAATCGCCCTGCTCTGCTACGAGCGCGCGGTCGCCGCCGGCGCCGGCCTGCGCGTGGGCGCGCAGTAGCACAGGCGCGCCGGCCGTTCTTCACGCTTTCGGTACGGCCCCACGTGGCGCCCGGCTGTCGGCTGCCAGCCCCGCCACGGCGCGCACGAGGACTCGAGGCTCTGCCGGTTTGGCCAGGTGCAGCTGGAACCCTGCCGCCAGGGCCCGTTGCCGGTCTTCGTTCCTGGCGTACGCGCTCAGGGCGATGGCCGGCGTCTCGGCAAGCCGGCCGCCTGCCGCGCGGATCGTCCGGATCAGCGAATGCCCGTCCACCTGCGGCATCGCCAGGTCGATGACGAGCACGTGCGGCTCGCCCTTCGACAGTTGGTCGAGCGCCTCGGCTGCCGACGCCGCCGTGACGACCTCCGCGCCGTGGTTGCCGAGGACCAGGGCCGCCATCTCCCGGGCGTCCGGCTGGTCGTCCACCACCAGCACGCGCAGCCCAAGGAGCGGCTGGGCGTCCACCGGGTCTGAAACCGCCGGGACGCGTGCCGGCCTGGACGCGTCCCCGCGGCGCCGGTCGCCGAGCGGCGACGCCGGCAGTCTCACGACCATCGTGGTCCCGGTGCCCTCCCCCTCGCTGCTGGCGGTCACCGTCCCACCGTGAAGCTCCACGAGGTGCTGGACGATCGACAATCCCAGCCCGAGCCCTCCGTACTTCCGGGTCGCCGAGCTGTCCAGCTGCCGGAAGCGATCGAAGACGTGCGGCAGGAACTCCTGGCTGATGCCGATCCCGTGGTCCCTCACCTGGACTTCGACGCTCTCGTCGGCGGCCCGGAGGCCGACCTCCACCCGGCCGCCGTCGGCGCTGAATTTCACCGCGTTGACGAGCAGGTTCCAGAACACCTGCTGCAGGCGCGCGCCGTCGCCGTTCACGAAGAGCGGCCCCGGGGGCTCGGAGACGGCGATGGCGATGCCTCGCGCCTCGGCGGCCGGCCGCACGGCGTCGATGGCGGCCCGAAGCGGCACGCCGGCGTCCAGGTGGCTTGAATCGAGCTGCAGCTTGCCGCTGATGATCCGGGAGACGTCGAGGACGTCCTCGATGAGGTGGCGTTGGGCGGCGGCGTTGCGCGCGATCGAGTCGTAGGCCCGGGGAACGGCCTCCGGCGCCAGGCGCCCCTCGACCAGCATGCTGGCCCACCCCACGATGGCGTTGAGGGGCGTCCGCAGCTCGTGCGACAGCGTCGCGAGGAAGTCGTCCTTGATCCGATCCGCGTGACGCAGGGCCTCCTCGGCGCGCTTGCGCTCCGAGACGTCCACGAACGCCCCGACGGCCCCGCAGATCTCGCCGTTCTCGTCACGGAGGGAGGTGGCATTGCCGAACAGGGTCCGCACCTCGCCGTCCTCGCGCACCACGTCGACCTCGTAGTCGGCGAGGTGGCCGCCCCGCGCTGCCTCCCGGAGCGGGAGCTGCTCGAACGGCAGGTCGCGGCCGTCCTTGACGAGCCGGACGTGCCCCGGGACATCCTCCAGGATGGCCGCCGTGGCCGTGGGCAGCCCGAGCAGGCGGCGTGCGGAAGGGTTCACCTCGACGCGGCGCGCGTCGCGGTCGAGAAGGCGCGCGTCGACC
>DAOPQX010000314.1:0-1374 GCA_035348395.1 Vicinamibacterales bacterium
CGGGCGCCAGGTAGAGCGGCGTGCCGGCCAAGCCGGTCTCGGAGGGACGGCTCTGTTCGCCGCCCGCCCCGAAGTCCATCAGCATCACGCGGCCGTCGGCGCCCATCATGACGTTCTGCGCCTTGACGTCGCGGTGCAGCAGTCCTGCCGCGTGCACGGCCGAGAGCGCGTGGCAGAGGGTCTCGCCGATGGCCGCCACCTCGCGCGGCGAGAAGCGCCGCCCCTCCTCTACGACCAACTGGTGGAGCGTGCGCCCGGCCACCAGCTCCATCCAGATGCCGATGCGATCGCCGATCCGTTCGGCCCCGTAGATCGTGACGACGTTAGGGTGCCGGACGCGGGCGAGCATCCGGCCTTCCTCGATGATGGAGCTGGCCCGCTCTTCGGACGCCGCCTCGCGGGCCTGCATCAGCTTCAGCGCCACTTCGCGGTCGAGGCGTGGATCCCAGGCCCGATAGACCTCGCCGGACGCTCCTTGCCCGATCCGCTCCAGCAGCCGCAGAGGCCCCCACGTCCCAAGTTCTTCGCCGCGCTGCACCTCGGCGATCGCGGCGATCGCCTTCAGCTGCCGGACGAACGGGCGGTCGGCCGGCACGGCCGCCTCGTCGGCCGCGTCCCAGTCGATGGGGGTGCCGTCGAGGATCGCCCCCGCCAGCTCGTCCAGCCGGTCGCCGTCAGCGCTCACGGTGCATCTCCTCCGCGAGCCGAACGAGCGCGCGCTGCGCGGCCTTGCGCGCCGCGTCCGGCGTCGGCTTCTCCAGCGCCAACGCCAGTTCCTCGTAGCTGAAGCCCATCTCGAGGCGCCCGATCACCGCCTCCCGCTCCTCCGGGCGCAACCGGCCGAGCGCCTGCTCGTAGGCCGCCATCGTCTCGGGTCCAAGGGCCTCCTCGACGAGGGAGCCAGCCGACTCGCGCTCGGCGGCCTCGATGTCGACCCGGGCGGGCGTGCGGGCGCGCCGCCGCAGCTCGTCCCTCAAGCGATTGAGCACGGCCTGGCGCAGGTACGCCTGCAGGGCGCCGGGGTGACGCGACTCGAACCCCTCCATCTTCTTGAACGTCTGGAGCAGGGCGTCCTGGACAAGGTCGTCGGTGTCGGCGAGGTCGCGTGCCCAGCCCGGCAGGCGGCCGCGGGCGAACCGCTGCAGCGGCTTGAGGTGACGCGCGAAGAGCCGTTCGACGGCGGCAGGGTCGCCTTCGCGCGCACGAGCGAGAAGGCTCACGGTCGTTTCGACGGCAGCGGCCGAAGAACCCGGGCCGTCGGGTTTCGGGGGCGTCTCGTCGTTCATGACGGGTTCTTCGATGGTAGTCCGATTCCTGCCCGCGCCGACGTTATCCGAGTGGGAGAGGGCAGCCAGCCCGGCTGTTGGCCCCAGT
>DAOPQX010000314.1:1474-4467 GCA_035348395.1 Vicinamibacterales bacterium
AGCACAGGCGTCCCGCCTGTGAAGCAGTAGCACAGGCGTCTCGCCTGTGAAGCAGTAGCACAGGCGTCCCGCCTGTGAAGCAGTAGCACAGGCGTCTCGCCTGTGAAGCAGAGAAATGGAGGAACCCGAATGTCTCGCCTTCACCACACGATCGGCATTCATCCGCTGTACGTGGCGGCCGCGCTCGTCATCGCGCTCGCGCCGGCCTCGCCTGCGCATGCACAGACGCCGGAGATGCTGAGCCTGAAACCCTGCGAGGTGACGCCGACCAACGACGTCGTCGGCGACTGGAGCGCGTACATGCTGTGCGCGATCAGCCAGGACGCCACCTTCAGGAACAACTCGCTGCACGGCGGCCGTTACATGGCGATGGTCGCCGCCGCCGTCTTCGACGCGGTGAACGGCGTCGAGCGGCGCTACCTCCCCATTCGCGTCGAACCGGCTGCGCCCCGCGGCGCGTCCAGGCGCGCAGCCGCCGTCGAGGCGGCGTACCGCATGTTGATCGCGATCTTCCCCGCACAGCAGGCCGAGCTGGTCAAGAAGCGCGACGCGTCGCTCGCCAGGATCACGGCGGCGGCCGCGGCGGGTTCGTACGAGGACGGCGACCCCACCCTGAGCGTGTCGATCGCCCGCGGCGTCGCGTGGGGCGCCAGGGTGGCGGCAGAGATCCTGGCATGGCGCTCGGGTGATCTGCCCCCGGTTCCGCCGTTTCTTGGCGAAACTGCGATTGGCAAGTGGCGGCCGACGCCGCCCGCCTTCGCCTCAGGGGCAGGCCCGCAGTTCGCCACCATGTCGCCGTGGGTGATCCTCGCGCCGAACCAGTTCAGGCCCGCGCCGCCTCCCGCGCTCACCAGCGCGCAGTACACGGCCGACTTCAACGAGGTCAAGGCGTCGCCGACGCCCGGGCAGGTCGAGGTGGCCCGGTTCTGGAACGACAACACCCCGGCGCACTGGAACCGGATCATGCGCGAGGCGGCGGCCGCCCGCCAGCTGCCCCCGTCAGAGAGCGCCCGCCTGTTCGCCCTGCTGAACCTCTCGATGGCGGACGCGGCGATCGTGTGCTGGGAGGCGAAGTACTACTACAACTTCTGGCGCCCGCTGACGGCCGTGGAGCTGGCGGAACTCGATGGCAACCCAGACACGGCGGGGCTCACGCCCGGCACCACGTGGACCACGGTACTCACCACGCCAGCGCACCCCGAGTACCCCTCCGGGCACTCCACCCAGAGCAGCGCGGCTGCCGAGGTGCTGGCCAGCTTCTTCGGCGATGCCACCTCGTTCACGACCGATTCGGAGGCGTTGCCGGTGCTGCGCAATTACAGCAGCTTCGCGGCGGCCGTCGATGAGATTCACGGCGCCAGGATCTGGGCGGGCATTCACTTCCGCACGGCCTGCGCCATCGGCAGCGAAATCGGCAGGGCGGTAGCCACCTACGTCGCGGCGCACGCGATGACCCCCGTCCACGGCGATTACGCGGGGCAGTAGGGCGGCACCGCGGTTCGACGAGGGCGGCTCGACCATAACCCCAGCGTCACCCCACGTGGAGGCAGCATGTTGCCCGGAATCAGCGCGTCGAGCCGCGAACCAGGTCCTTGGACAGCCCTCGCCGGGCGGTTGTCGCTGGCGTTGTTGGTCACGCTCGTGGCAGTGGGCAGCCCCGTTTGGGCCCAGTCGCTTCCCGCCGGCTGGAACGACGACGACATCGGAGCGGTCGGGCTGGCCGGAAGCGCCAGTTACAGCAGCGGGGTCTTCACCGTGCGCGGCGCCGGCGCCGACATCTGGGGAGCCGCCGACTCCTTCAACTTTGCGAACCAGATTCTCTCCGGCGACGGGCAGGTCGTCGTCCGCGTCGCCTCGATGGGGAATACACACACCTACGCGAAGGCCGGGGTGATGTTCCGGGAGTCGCTCACCGCCGGCTCCCGCCACGTCGTCCTCGACATGAAGCCGGGCGGCGGCGTCGAGTTCATGGCGCGAAGCGTCACGGGCGGCTCGACGTCCTACATCGGAGGGGGGGCGGGCCGTTGGCTGAAGCTGGTGCGCCGCGGCAGCACCTTCACGGCGTACGTGTCTGCCGACGGCGCTGCGTGGACTTCGATCGGGAGCCGGTCGGTAACCATGGCAGCCAATGCCTGGGTAGGGCTCGTCGTCTGCAGTCACAACACCGGTGTGCTGAACACGGCCACCTTCGACCGGGTCACGGTGGGAGATGGCGATCTCCCACCGGCCGTGGCGATCACGAGCCCGGCAGCCGGGGCAGCCTTCAGCGCAGGGGCGGACGTCACCGTGACGGCCAACGCCACCGATACCGATGCGACGCCCGTCGCCGAGGTCGAGTTCTACGCCAACGGCTCGCTCATCGGACGCGACACCAGCAGTCCCTACAGTGTCACCTGGGCCGACGTGCCGGCCGGATCCTACTCGCTCACGGCGGTGGCCACTGACACCGCCAACCTGTCGGCGACCTCACGGGCCGTTGCCGTCACGGTCTCGGGCCCTACCGGGGCGCTGCCAACCGGCTGGGCGGACACCGATATCGGAACCGTGGGTCTGGCCGGAGCCGCGAGCCACAACGCCGGGACGTTCACGGTACGGGGCGCGGGGGCCGACATCTGGGGCACGGCAGACTCCTTCCACTTCGCCAACCGCGCTCTCTCGGGGGACGGGCAGATCACCGCGCGCGTTGCCTCGATGGATAGCACGCACGCCTATGCGAAGGCGGGCGTGATGATCCGCGAGACGCTGACGGCCGGGTCGCGTCACGTGCTCCTCGACATGAAGCCGTCGGGCGGCGTCGAGTTCATGGCCCGGGCGGCGACGGGCGGCTCCACGTCGTACATCGCCGGCGGCACGGGTCGCTGGCTGCGGCTCGTGCGCAGCGGCAGCACCTTCACGGCTTACGTCTCCGCCGATGGAGCCACGTGGCGATCCATCGGCAGCCGCTCGGTGACGATGAACGCCACGGTCTGGGTCGGGTTGGCCGTCTGCAGCCA
>DAOPQX010000315.1:0-4462 GCA_035348395.1 Vicinamibacterales bacterium
CTCGTCGGGTTCGCCTTCGTCGTCGCGATCCTCGACCTGATCATGACCGGTGCGATCCCGAAATGGGCGATCTTCGCTCCGATCTTCGTGCCGCTGCTCATGCGGCTGGGCGTCGATCCCGAAGCCGTGCTGGCGGCGTACCGGGTGGGTGACTCGCCCATGAACGCCGTCTCGCCGATGAACGCCTACTTCGGCCTGATCGTGGCCTTCGCCATGAAGTACCAGAAGGACGCGGGCGTGGGCACGGTGATCGCGCTGATGCTGCCCTACGTTGCCGTGCTCTTCGTGCTGTGGCCGCTGCTGCTGGCGGTCTGGCACGTCCTCGGGCTTCCTTGGGGCGTCTGACGATCGAGGGACGCGCAGGATCAACCGGCCCAATCTACCGGCGCTGCCTCCAGCGGCGTCGCCCGGCTGGCGGCAGCCCCGCGCCGCTCGCCCGCCCATAGCTCGGCAAGCTTGACGCACATCGCCGTGGCGTGAGCCATGTCCTGCAGGCTCACCCACTCGTGCGGGCCGTGGATGTTCTGCATGCCCGTGAACAGGTTGGGCGTCGGCACACCCATCTCGGTCAGGCGGGAGCCGTCGGTGCCGCCGCGAATGGGCTGGGTGAAGGGCTCGATGCCAATCCGCCGGCAGCTCTCCCGCGCGAGATCGACCGGCCGCATGTCGTCTTCGAGCCAGTACCGCATGTTGCGGTACTGCGGCGTGATGGAGCAGGTGATCCGCGCACGCGGCTCGGTCGCCTCGATCGCGGCGCAGATCTTCGTGACCAGCTCGCCGCGCTCGCGCAAGCCCTGCAACTCGAAGTCGCGCAGCGCGAAGTGGAGGTCGGCCGCTGCGGCCGTCCCGTTCAACTGGTAGGCGTGGATGAACCCCTGCCGGCCCTCCGTCGTTTCCGGTGTCAGCGTGACGTGAGGCAGGGTGTCCAAGATCTTCGCCGCCAGGTGCAGCGCGTTGACCAGCTTGTCCTTGGCCTGCCCGGGATGGATCGAGACTCCCTTGACGTGCACGTCAGCCCGGTCGGCCGAGAACGTCTCAAAGACGATTTCGCCAAGCCCGGCGCCATCCAGCGTATAGGCGACGTCGGCGCCGAGGTCCGCGGGCAGACTGCTGTGAACTCCCCGCCCGATCTCCTCGTCGGGTGTGAACGCGACGCGGAGCGGCCCGTGCGCGAGGCCTGGATTCTCCAGCAGGTGGCGCACCGCGGTCATGACGATCGCCACGCCCGCCTTGTCGTCGGCGCCGAGGAGCGTCGTCCCGCTGGCGGTGACGATGTCGTCGCCCACCTTCGCCGCAAGATAGGGGAACTGACTCGGCGACAGCACGACGCCGGGCTCGTCGGGCAGCACGATGTCGGCCCCGTCGTAGTTGCGATGAACGATCGGCTTGACACCCGTGGCGTTGAACGCCGGCGCCGTATCGACGTGCGCCAGCAGCGCGATGACGGGGCAATCGGCCGGGACGGTCGGGGGGATCGTCGCCAGGACCACGCCATAGCCGGTCAGCCTGACGTCCTGGGCCCCCATGGATCTCAGTTCCTCGACGAGCAGGTTCAGCAGGTCGTACTGCCTGGCGGTGCTCGGCGACGTCGCTGAGCTGTCGTCGCTCTGGGTGTCGATCCGCACGTAGCGCAGCAGGCGCTCCTCGAGCTCTCGCGTGAAGCCCCGCTGCTGAACGGCGGCCGGCGTGGCGCCGGCCTCTGCTGTCTGCTTGCCCATGACGCTCGCCTCCTCCGGTTGTCGACGTGTACGCCGCGTGCGATGCGGCCGGCGCCAGGCCTCGAAAGGGAAGAAAATCCGTATCAACATTCGCGCCATGGGCAGCCCAGGCTCGACAGCCCTTCCTGGCACGCGACCTGCGAAGTCCTTGCCGTCGCGCGCTTCAGGAGAAGTCTCACCCATGACTCCAGACCTCGTGTCAGCAGCCGCCATGAAGCGGTGGGCGTTGCGGTTGCGCCGGTCGATCGACCTGTTTTCTGCAGTCGTGATGGCTGGGGCCACGGTGGCGACGGCGTACAGCGCCTATCAGTCGTCCCTGTGGAGCAGCGAGAAGAACAGGCACACGGCGCAGGCGGCGACGGCCGTGGTCAGGGTGGGGAAGTTGAGCAACATGGCCCTGCAGAGAACGTCGGTCCACGTCAACCTCTTCGTGCACTGGGTCTCGGCCGTCCGCAGGGGCGACGGCGGCATGGCCGCCTACCTGTTCGATCGCTTCCCCGAGCCGCTGAAGGCGGCCGCCAGCGCCTGGCGGGCAACCAGGCCGCTCGAGAATCCCGCGGCGCCCGCCTCGCCGTTCGAGATGCCCGAGTACGTCCTTCAGGAGAGGACCGATGCCGACCGCTGGGAGGAGTCCGCACAGCGGGAGACGGCCGCGGCCCACCACGCCGACTCGCAGTCGAGCCGCTACCTGCTCTTCACGATCATCTACGCCTCCGTGCTGTTCTTTGGAGGGATCAGCGGTAAGTTCCGGAAGCCTGCGATCGACCTGCTGGTGCTCGCGCTGGGGGGCCTGACGCTGCTCGGCTGCGTGGCCATCATGCTGTCGTCGCCGCGCCTCTGAGCCTTGTGATGAGACGCACGCAACAGACGGAACGGCTTGTCCACGTCAACCACAGAGGCACGGAGACGCAGAGACGTACGCAACCTCGGATCTTTCAAAGATCCCTCCGTTCTTGCATTGCCTAGGGTGCTGGGGCTGCACCTCCTGCACCACCGGCACGATCATTCGAAGAACACCCGTTGCGACGTCGCCAGCCGCATTCCGCCGTTGGACAGGGCCAGCTCGTTGATGTGAAAACTGCCGCGGTAGAGGTCGGACCCGACCGAGCCGAGCGACACCGACGGCGCCGAGCACAGCACGAGGCCGCCGCTGGTGCCGATCCAGTCATGGTGTCGATGGCCGTGCAGGATCACCACGCGCGAGCAGTGCCGCCCGACCGCTGACAGCACGTCGGGAGCGTTCATCAGCGACAGGGCGATCCGATCGGCCAGCTTGACAGAGGCTACCGGGTACTCGGCGACGTGGTGGTGCAGCACGACGATCCAGCCGCTGTCGGGAAACGCGTCCAGGATTCCGGCGAGCCGTTTCAGCTGCAGCCGGCTGACCACGCCAACCGCATTGGTCGCCGAGAAGTGGCTGCGGGCATTCGAATCGAGCAGGATCACGCCGGTTCCCCCATCGCGGGGCGGCGCGACCAGCGGGAAGGCATCCGACCACACCTGGGCAATCTCCCATCGCCCGCGCCAGGTGCCGCGCTCCGCGAGCCCCCGGAGTCGTGCCGGCCGCTCGCCTTCCCGCAAGTAGCCGCGCAGGGAGGGGCCGAGGGCGCCAGCGGCGCGCACGACGTGGACGCGCTCACCCTGGATCGCGTCGAGCGCAACCACGAACCTGAGACGCCGCAGCGCGTGGCCGACGCTCCAGGGGATGTCGGCGCGCCCGGTGTTCGTGCGATCGACGATGTTGAGGTCGTGGTTGCCCGGGACGAAGAGGGCGCGCGCTCGAAGCTCAGGCCGGCACCGGAGCAGATCGAGGAACTCCGCCCATTCGGCGCGCGTGCCGGCGTCGGTGACGTCGCCGCTGACCAGTACGCGCTCGATTGGAGAGGACGCGTGGATCGCCTGGAGCTTGTCGAGCGCGTGCCGGATGCTGCCGTTGCCCCGGGGACCGTGCGTGCCGCATTCCATGCGGTAGCCGTAGCGCTCGCCGACAACGTGGAGGTCGGACAGGTGCGCCACCCGCACCATCCGCCCCTGACCGGCTGGCGGCTCCGCAGTCCAGTCGCGGAGCGGCGGCCGCCCCGCAAGCTCGCGCCACAGCCAATACACGCTCGCGAGGGCGGTGGACACCCCCAGGACCACGGCGGCATTGCCGAAACCGGCCCTCGCCACCGCCCGGGGCTGCCTCACCACGTCGACGAGCCCGGGGTGCGCCAGCGCCCCGACGCTCGCAGCCAGGAGAATCCCGCAGGCCGCCAGCAGCAGCGTTGCGAGCACCGTCGCAAGCCGGCGGCGCCGATCGAGCTGCGCCGAGGCGTGCGTCTGCCCGGGCAGCCGTTCGATGGCGGCGCTGATCGTTTCGCGCAGCCCGACGAAGAACGGCAGGACGAGGGTGTAGTGAAGGTGCCAGAGGTTCTCGACGGCCTTGGCCGCGAGCGGCCGGCCGGCCGACAGGGCCAGGCCGACCAGCACGGCGAGCGAGGCCAGGGCGGCGAACGGATGGCTGCGGATCACGGCGACAGCGCCGAGCGTGGACCGGCCGTACGCGAGCAGCAAAGGCGCCGCGATACCGACGAGAAGCGCCGGCACGATGATGAGCGCGACGAAGGCGATCGATGCCGTGAGGTAGTTCGACTCGAGCGCCGTCGAAATCACGATGCTCCGCCAGCCCCGGCCGTAGGGGCTCGTCCGATCATCGTCGGCATCGCCGCGGCGGAGATCCAGGATGGAATCCGATGCCAGGGCTT
>DAOPQX010000316.1:0-4444 GCA_035348395.1 Vicinamibacterales bacterium
GGCAGTTCGGGGGATCCCTGGTGGTGTCCCGCATGGCGGGCAACTACCCGGGAACCAGCGGGGCGCCGACCGGGTTCTTCCGCACACCGAACTACCGAGTCAACCGTGACGGCCGTATCGGCGTCGACCAGCCGGTCCAGGTCAAGCTGTGGGGGAGCGCCATGCTGCCCTTCGGGATGCAGGCGTCCTATTTCTACCGTTACCTCAGTGGTACACCGTGGAACCGCACGGTGACCGTCATTCCCCCCGCCGATTGGGCAGCGGCCAATGGCACGGCCACCTTCGGCGAGGCGGTCAACCTGGAGGTGCCGGGTACCCGGCGTCACACCTCGACGTCCAATCTTGACCTGCGGCTCGAGAAGGTCTTCAAGTTGGGAGGGAAGCGCCAGGTGGGCGCGTTCGTGGACCTGTTCAACGCGTTGGGATTCGTCTACCCGTCAGCGACGGTCAATCCTGGCGGGACCTGGCGGCCCGACGGCGTCGGCACCCCGGAAGGCCGATACACGCCGGGGGCAATGCGCCTCACGGGCCTGAGCGGCGGCGTCCGCACCATCAAGCTGTCGGCGCGGATCGCCTTCTAGCGCAGAGGGCTGGCGGGGGCGGGGGAGCCTACCCCGTCCCCGCCCCGGTCTACGCGTCCCTCCTCGGAGCGAGGAGTCATGCCTCGTCGCCTTCCCAGACGCGTGGCCTCCACGGGCCGCAGCTCCGGCAGCTACAACTGCCTGCGCGGCGTGACCGGTCAGGTCTACTCTCGACTGTGCGCGCTGATTTCCTCGGGTGCACTGGCCCCGGGTGCCCCCCTGATTGAGACCGACCTCTCGCTCCGCCTAAAGGTCAGCCGCACCCCCGTCCGCGCCGCCCTGCTTAAGCTGCAGCAGGAGGGCCTGGTGCACGTCACGCGGGTCGGGCAACTGGCGCGCGCGGTGGTTGCGCCGCTGACCGCCGACGACGTGCAGGAACTGCACTACGTCGTGGGCGCTCTCGAAGGGCTCGCGGCCCGGCGGGCCGCCGAACTCACGAGCCGCCAGCGGGCGTCGGTGGCTGAGGCGATGGAGCACATCAACGCGCGCCTCACCGCGGCGACTGCGGCGCGCGACCTGCGGACGGCGCAGGATCTGCACGTGCGGTTCCACCGCTGTTACGTCGAGGCGGTGGCCGGTCCTCGCCTGCTCGCCGAGCTCGACGGGCTGCAGCCGCAGATCGAGCGCTACGAGCGCTTCTACACGCACGCCTTGATCAACGAGCATCGGTTCGCGGAGGCTTTGCGCGAGCACGAGGCGATCATCGCCGCCATCCGGCAGGGTAGTCCCGATGCCGCCGAGCGCGCCGTTGCGGCCAACTGGCGCAACGGCGCGCGCCGGTACGCCCCGATCGTGATGCGCGCCGGCGAGCGGGGCAGTTGGGCGGGCGACGGGGACGCCCGAGGAAACAAGGAAGGGTCGACATGGGCAGTGGTTCGATGACGCGTCGCGGATTCATCACGACCTCGGCCGCGGGGCTCGGCGCTGCGGCGCTGGGGGCACGAGGCACCCAAGGCAGCCCGGCCGAACCCGGTCTGGCCGCTCGCTGGGACTTCGAAAGCCTTCGCGAGGATGCGGTCCGCGAGACGATCGGCGGGGTGGACGACGCCATCGAGGGAGCGTTCCAAGCGACTCGCGGCGTTGCCGGGCAGGCGCTGAAGCTCGATGGCTTCTCGACGTGCGTGATCAGGAAAGCGGATCGGGCGCCGCGCCTCGAGGGCGAGTTCACCCTGGCCGCCTGGGTCGCCCTTGCCGCCCGGCCGTGGAACTGGTGCCCCGTCGTGAGCCAGCGCGACGGTGAGGACCGCGGCTACTGCCTGACGATCGGCCCCCGCGGCCAGGCCAGCCTGCAGCTCTCGCTCGACGGCCGGTGGGAGACGTGCACCTCGCCCGACTTCACCATCCCCCTTCGGGAATGGGTGCACTTGGCGGCGACCTACAACAGCGGACGAGGGCTCGCGCTGTACGTGAATGGCCGCCTCGCGGCAAGTTCCCCGGCCGGCGGCCGCGTCGAGTACGCCCGCGATGTCGATCTCCGGATTGGCATGAACCACCGGAAGGTGAAACCATCCGACATCCACCGCGAGTTCGGGACGCGCCCCTACTGGTTCTCGCTCGACGGCGTCCTCGACGACGTCCGGATCTACTCGCGGGCGCTGAGCGCCCACGAGGTGCACTCCCTCCACGGCGCCCGGGTTCCCACCGAGCCGCCTGATCTGAAGCCCCGACGGCTCCCGTCGGGACCGCCCGGCCCGGGCCGGTTCGGCGCCTACTACTGCAATCTGAAGTACTACGAGGAGTGGGACGCCCTCTGGCCGGTCGGCCCCGATCCCGACGTGGTCGTGCGCTTCGACCGCACGGCCGCGCGCGTCGTATTCTGGCGAGGGAGCCGGTATTCCCCGGCGTGGGTCTCTGAGAACGAGCTGTGGATGGCCGACCAGAGCGTCGAGGCGTGGGACGACGTCGAGGGCTGCTTCGAACACATGCAGGATCGACATTGCCGCCACTCCCAGGTGAGGGTGATCGAGAGCCACGATGCACGGGTCGTGGTGCATTGGCGCTACGCGCCGATCAGCGCCCACGATCACCTGTGGCGCGTCGACGAGAAGACCGGCTGGCCGTGCTGGGTGGACGAGTACTACTACATCTACCCCGACGCCACGGCGGTCCGTTTCGTGAGCTGGAAGCAGGACAGCCTCGGGCAGCCCCGGCAGTTCCAGGAATCACTGCCGTTTACCCACCCTGGACAGCTGCCAGGCGAGGTCGTGCACCCCGACTGGGTCACCATCGGGAACCTCCAGGGAGAGACCGGGGTGTTGTCGTTCATCGAGAACCCCCCCAAGGTGAAGGTCAAGCCGGGCCTCCCTGCCGACCTGACGATCCAGCGCTACAACTTCAGGGCTGACAACAAGCCGTTCATCGTCTTCGAGCCCGGCAACCGGATGCAGTACCTCTGGGATCGCGACATCCGCGCCCTGTCGCGGCCGGGTGCGTGCGATCATTGGCCAGTCGGCCAGAATCCCTGCGACGGGCGGACCGCGCAGACCAGCGACCATCCGACGCACTTCCTCGGCTTCCCGATCTCGGATCCGCCGGTGCACGAGGGTGGAGGGCGCTGCTGGTGGCACGCCCTGTACGGCATGTCGACCGGTGCATTCGCAGATCTCGTCAAGCTCGCGCGCAGCTGGAACCAGCCGGCGGCGTTGCGCGTGGCCGGCACCGGGGCGACGAGCGAGGGCTACAGCAAGAGCGAGCGGGCCTACCACGTCGCGTGCGCGCCGGGCGGGCCGAAGGGTGCGATCGAGCTGGATCTCGCCGGCAGCGACGCGTCGCCGATCGTCAATCCTGCTTTCCTGGTGAGGAACTGGGGCGAGGCAGGCGCCGACATCTCCATCGACGGCCGCAGAACCGCGCCGGGCCCAAACCTGCGAGTGGGGGTGCGTCGGGGGCTGGAGGGGACCCATCTGCTCGTCTGGGTCGCCCTCGAGTCGTCCGGGTCGGTCAAGATGCGAATCGTCCCGAGAGTTGGCTGACCCCCGCCCCTGGCGCTACCACGGCCGCGGCGCTTCACTCACCGGGCAGTCGGGGTGAGCACGTAGGCGGCGCCGACCGTCGTCTGGAACTCGATGACTCCTGGCTCTGGCGTCGTCGCCGCGACGGGGCGGCCGTTGAGCGTGACGACCAGCGACGCGGCTGCGCGAACGCGACAGCGGTTGCCGTTGAGGGACGCGATCCTCAGGCGGGTGAGCCGTCCCTCCTTCCACGCGAGTCCAACCTCGTACCCGCCGCGCGCTCGAAGCCCGGTGACCTCGCCTTCCGCCCAAGTCGCCGGGAGGGCGGGCAGCACCAACAGTTCGCCCTCATGTGACTGAATCAGCATCTCGGCGATGGCCGCCGTCATGCCGAACGCGCCGTCAACCTGCATCGCCCCCGAGCAAATCGAGAACAGGCTGGTGGTGGTGTAGTTCTTCATCGCGAAGGTGAAGTTGTCCATCGCCTTCGCGCCGTTCCCCAGGCGAGCCCACGAGGCCGCCTTCCAGGCCGATGACCAGCCGTTGCCAGGCAGGCCGCGTTGCTCCAGCACGACGGCTGCCGCGGCGGCGAGGCTCGGCGTCTTGCGGGGCGACACCTGGGTTCCCGGGAAAAGGCCCCACAAGTTGGAGATGTGCCGATGGCTCTTCTCGCGCTGCCCCCAGTCGTCGAGCCACTCCTGCAGGTCGCCGTTACGTCCGATCTGCATCGGTGCCAGCTTTGCCCGCGCATCGAGGACCCGCGTTCGGAACCCGGCATCGAGGCCTAGGATGCGGGCCGCCTCGGCCACCTGGCCGAACAGGTCCGTCAGGATCTGCATGTCGATGGTCGACCCCGCAACCAGCGCGGTTCCACTGCTGTTGCTGCCGGTCACCTCGTCGAAGAAGACGTCG
>DAOPQX010000317.1:0-4443 GCA_035348395.1 Vicinamibacterales bacterium
TGTCCAGGTGCACCCTCACGCCGTGCCTCCTGCCCGCAGGGCCAGCGCCTGCGCCAGCCCGTAGATCTTCGAGAAGGCGGCCGCCTCCTCGCCCCGCCAGAGGCCCGAGCCCTCGCCGTACTTGGCGTCGGGCGTCATCAGCGAGTGGGGGCTGCGAACGCCGGCCACCGCGAGCGAGCGTGGCCGCAGGATGCAGCGGACGTCGCCGGTGACGCGAGCCTGGCTGCTCTCCAGAAACGCCTCGATGTCGCGCGCGACGGGGTCGAAGAACAGTCCCTCGTGCAGGAGGCTGCCGTAGAGGGCGCCAAGCGTTTCTTTCCACGCGAGCTGCCGGCCGGTGAGCACCAGCTTCTCGAGCTCGCGGTGCGCCGTGATCAGCAGGTGGGCTGCCGGCGCGTCGAAACCGACGCGCCCCTTGATCCCGAGGATGGTGTCTCCAAGATGCACGCCCCGCCCGATGCCGTATCGTCCGCCAATCGCGTTGAGCGCTCCGATGAGCGCCACCGGGGCCGTCGCCGTGCCGTCGATCGCCGAGGGGACGCCGCGCTCGAACGAGATCGTCAGCGTCGAGGGGGGCAGCAGCGGGTCGATGGCGCCGCCGGGGAAGGCCTCGTCCGGCAGCTCGTCCCAGCTGTCGTGGGTTTCGCGCCCGCCGACGCTCGAGCCCCACATGCCCTCGTTCACCGAGTAGGCCTCGGTCTTCTCGCTCATCGTGAAGCCGCGCTCGGCGAGGAACGCACGCTCTTCGGCGCGGCTCGGTGCCAGTTCCCTGATCGGCGCCAGCACCTCGAGGTCCGGCGCGAGCGCGCGGAAGGCCACGTCGAACCGCACCTGGTCGTTTCCCGCGCCGGTGGACCCGTGGGCGATTGCCCTGGCTCCGCGGGCGCGGGCGGCCTCGACGATCCTGCGCGCCTGGCACACTCGCTCCGCCGATACGCTCAGCGGGTAGACGCCGCCGCGCAAGACGTTTCCGGCGACGAGGTACCGGAGGTACCGGTCGAACAGCTCCTGCCTGGCATCCACCGTTTCGTGCGTGGCTGCCCCGAGCTGAAGCGCCCACTGCTCGAGCCTCGACGTTTCTCCGGGCGCGAACCCGCCGGTGTCCACGGTGACCGTGTGGACCTTCCATCCCTTCGACGCCAGCCAGACGACGCAGAAGGACGTGTCGAGGCCGCCCGAGAAGGCAAGAAGCACGTCGTTCATCGGTTCAATCCTTGACAGGCACGGCCGCGAGCCGCGCGAGGCATTCAGGGACCAGGCGGCGGTAGAACGCGACACCGTCGCCCAGCTCCTGCCGCGTGATGTACTCGTCGGGCCGGTGGCTGCGCGTCGTGTCGCCGGGCCCGGCCTTGACTGCCGGCAGGTCCGACAGGAACGCCCAGTCCGAGGTCGTGCGGCTGACCGTTCCCCGCTCGCGCCCGGCCGCCGCGAGCGCCGCCTGCACCACGGGGTGCGCCTCGTCGGTGGCGCACGGCAGGTAGCGCGAGGAATTGACGTGAACCTCGCTGGCGATCTCGCCGCGAAGCTGCTCGACGATCGACTCGACCGTGATGCCCGGCACCGTGCGGAGATCGACGAAGAACTCGCACGTGTCCGGCACCTGGTTCAGGGCGCGGCCGCCTTCGATCCTCGTGACCTGCGCGGTGGTGTCGCCAAGTCGCGGGTGCCGGCCGAACACGAGGCCTGCCAGGCGGCCGATGTCGGCGGCCGCCACGTGGACGGCGTTGACGGCCTGCGCGGCGTGCGCAGCGTGGCCGCCGCGCCCCCGCGCCACGCACCGCAGGATCACCAGGCCGCGCTGCGCGACGCAGACCTCGAGTCCCGTCGGTTCTCCGATCACCGCGGCGTCGATCTCGCCGAGCAGCGGGCGTATCGTCGCGATTCCCTGGCCGCCCACCTCCTCCTCCACCGTGAGGGCGACGACCACCGACCCCGGCAGCGTCGCGCCTTCGGCCCGCAGCGCGAGCGCCGCCTCGGTCATCGCGGCCACGCACCCCTTGGCGTCGTTGGCACCCAGGCCCACGAGCCGGTCGCCGTCCCAGCGTGCCACGTGCGGGTCGCGGCTCCACCCCGCGCAGGCCGGCACGGTGTCGAGGTGGCTTGCGAGCAGCAGCCGCGGCCTTCCCTGGCCGACCTCGAACCAGAGATTGTGGCCGGCCCGGTTCACCGTCACGCCACTCGCCGCCAGGTACGACGCCAGGAGGTCGGCGATCGCCTTCTCGCCGCGCGAGACGCTCGGGACGGCGACCAGCGCCGGCAGCAGGTCCACGGCCCTCACGCCGGCGCCCCACGATCGGCCTGACGCACGAGCATGGTCCCGGCCCCCTCGTTGGTGAAGACCTCGACCAGCAGGTTGTCGGCGCCGACGCCGGACACGAGGTGGACGCTCGTCACGCCGCCCTCGAGGGCCAATCGCGCCGCGTCCAGCTTGGGCCGCATGCCGCCGCTCACCGCCCCCGAGGCGACGAGCTGGTCCACCGCCGCGAGATCGGCGAACGGGACAAGGGAAGCCGGGTTGTCGCGGTCCTGGAGCAGCCCCGGGACGCGCACGAGGAAGAGCAGCTTCTCGGCGCCGAGCGCGACGGCGAGCGATGCGGCCACCGAGTCGGCGTTCGTGTTGTAGACGGCGCCATCGGCCCCGCCGGTCAGCGGCGCCACCACCGGGACGAAGCCGCCTTCGATCAGGCGCGTCACCAGCGTGGGGTCGACCGCCGTGATGTCGCCGACCTCGCCGTAGTCGACCAGGCGGCCGTCCATCACGACCGGGGGTCGCCGGGCGGCGGTGACGAGGCCCGCATCCTGGCCCGTCAGGCCGACGGCGGGAAGGCCGGCCGACAACAGCGAGGAGACCAGGCGCACCTGCGCGTCCCCCTTGAGGGCCATGCCGGCGGCCCGCAGCACCTCGGGCGGGGTGACGCGGCGCCCCGCCACCTTCTCGGTCGCGAGGCCGAGCGAGCCGCACAGCGCGTCCACGGCGCCCCCGCCGCCGTGCACGATCACGATCGGGATCGAGAAGCTCCAGAGCAGCGACAGCTGTTCGCTCACCGAGGCGCGGCACTCGGCGTCGTCGATCAGCTCGCCGCCGATCTTCACGACGAAGGTCTTCCCTCGAAAGCGGCGCACGTGCCTGGCGACGCTGCGGACGGTGGAGAACGGATCGGGTGCGAACGGCATAGGTCAGCGAGCCAGCCAGTCGAGCAGCATGCGCTGCACGTGGAAACGGTTCTCGGCCTCGTCGATCACCCGGCTTGCCGGTGAGTCGAGCACGGCGTCGCCCACCTCGACGTTGCGGCGCACGGGCAGGCAGTGGAGGAAGATTGCATCGCTCGCGGCGCGGGCCAGCTGCCGCGCCTCGATGCGCCAGGAGGGGAACGCGCGAACCGCCTCGGGTCCGAGCGGCCCGGGAGCGGCCGGTCCCCAGGCCTTGGCGTACACGACCCGCGAGCCCTCGAGCGCCTCGTCCTGGTCCGAGGTGAACGTCACCTCGCCCCCCGAGGCGCGCGCGAACTCCCTTGCCTCGGAGACGACGGCCGGGTGCAGTTCGAAGCCGGGCGGGTGCGCCACGCGTACGCGGCAGCCGGCCGCGCCGGCGGTCAACAGGAACGAGTGCGGCACCGCCTTCGGCAGCGGCTTCACGTGCGGTGCCCAGGTCAGCGTCACCGGGAGTCCCCTCGTCTCGCCGAAGGTTTCCGCGATGGTCAGCACGTCGGCCAACCCCTGGCACGGGTGCTCGCGCGCGCTCTCCATGCTGATGACGGGCACGGTGGAGTAGTCGGCAAAGGCGCGCATCACCGGGTCGCGCTCATCGTCATCGTCATTCGTGCAGGAGGCGAAGGTGCGCACCGCCAGTAGGTCCACGTAGCGGCCCAGCACCGGCACCGCCTCGCGTACGTGCTCGGCGCGGTCCTGGTCCATGACCGCCCCGATCCGGTCCTCGAGCTTCCACACGCCGCCCCCGACTTCGAGGACGATCGCGTGCCCGCCGCCCCGCGCCATGACGGCCTCGAAGCTGGCCCGCGTCCGGAGGCTCGGGTTGAAGAACACCATGCCGAGGATCTTGCCGGCCAGGTGCGCCTCGGGGGGACAGCGCTTCCAGGCGATCGCCTGGTCGAGAACGGCGTGCACTCCATCGGGACCGAGATCGGCGAGACAAGTGAAATGACGCATGGCTTCAGCGCTCCGCCGCGAACGAGGCAATGGCCTCGATCAGGGCATCGATCGACGAGTCGCGAACGGTGAGCGGCGGCATCAGGCGCAGCACGTCGGGATCGGCCGACCCGCCCACGAGAATCCGCTTGTCCTGGAGAAACGTCTTCAGCTCGCCGGCGCGGCCGGGCACCCGGAGGCCAAGCAGCAGGCCGCGGCCGTGAACCGCGGTGACCGCGGTCCCGGCGACGCCAGCGCGAATGCGCTCGCCGCACACCCTGGCCCTCTCCATGAGGC
>DAOPQX010000318.1:0-2024 GCA_035348395.1 Vicinamibacterales bacterium
ACGGTGGCCACCACCACGCAGGCGGCGCCGGTCTGGCTGCGGCTCAAGCGGGGCAGCGGCGGCATCACCGCCTCGGTTTCGACGAACGGCTCGTCGTGGCGCACGGTGGGGACCGTCAGCCTGGGCATGACGTCGAAGTCGGTCGTCGGCCTGGTGGTCGCGAGCGGCAGCACGTCGGCCCGCGCCACCGCCACCTTCGACAACGTGCGCGTGCCGTAAGCGGATAGGTCTTTCGTTTCGTCAGCGATTCGGAGGGGGAGACGGGCCGCGTCCCGTCTCCCCTTGGTTTCTCCAGCCTCTCCCCACCGAGCCGTACCGGCCGCCCTCCCTCGCCCAGCTCGCGGCACTCCATCTTCCGGGAACTCGCCCGCAGGGACCGCGATCAGCCAGCTCTTGCGTTTCCCGGCCGTTCGCCGCCATGATTGCGCCCTCTGCTGTGAACCGGCAGCCGGACGAGTGGGAGGGTTTCGATGTCACAAACGCCTGCAAAGAGCCTGGTAGCCATGATCGTCTTCGCCTCGGTGGGCCTCGCCGCGTCGCCGCCCGACCCGCCGCAGCTCGGGAAGAGTCCGCTCCGCGAGGTCATTGCCGCCATGACCCCGGAGGAGAAGGCCGCGATCGTCGTCGGAACCGGCATGAACCTGCCGCCGGGGATGAGCGCCGGCCCGGGCATGCAGGCTCCCGTGGTTGGCGAGACGATCAAGGGGGTTCCGGGCGCGGCGGGCACGACCTTTCCGATCGCGCGCCTGGGCATCCCGGCCGTGATCCTCGCCGACGGGCCCGCGGGCCTGCGCATCCAGCCGAAGCGCCCCGGCGAGGAGTCGCGCACCTACTACTGCACGGCGTTTCCGATTGCGACCCTGCTCGCCTCGTCGTGGGACGTGGAGCTGCTGGAGCGGGTGGGCCGCGCGATGGGCAGCGAGGTCCGCGAGTACGGCGTGGACGTGCTGCTCGGCCCCGCGCTCAACATCCACCGCAACCCGCTCGGCGGCCGCAACTTCGAATACTACTCCGAGGATCCGCTGCTGTCGGGCAAACTGGCCGCGGCGATGACGAGGGGCGTCCAGTCGCAGGGCGTGGGGACCTCGGCCAAGCACTTCGTCGCCAACGACCACGAGTGGAACCGCAACGTCATCGACGTGAAGGTGTCGCAGCGGGCGCTGCGCGAGATCTACCTGCGCCCCTTCGAGATCCTCGTGCGCGAGGCGCAGCCGTGGACGGTGATGTCCTCCTACAACAGGCTGAACGGCACCTACACCTCCGAGAGCGCGCCGCTGCTGAACGGCGTGCTGCGCGAGGACTGGGGCTTCGAGGGCCTGGTGATGACCGACTGGTTCGGCGGCCGGGACCCCGTCGCGCAGATGAAGGCGGGCAACGACCTCCTCGAGCCCGGCACCGCCGCGCAGCAGCAGGCGGTGCTGGCCGCGTTGAAGTCGGGCGCGCTCCCGCCCGAGGTGCTCGATCGCAACGTCGAGCGCGTGCTGAGCCTCGTGCTCCGCAGCCCCACGTTCAAGAACGCGACCCGGTCCAACCAGCCCGACCTCGCCGCCAACGCGGCAGTCGGGCGCGACGCGGCGGCCCAGGGAATGGTGTTGCTGAAGAACGAGGGGGCGCTGCCGCTCCCCCGGCCGGCGAAGACGATCGCGCTGTTCGGAAACACGTCCTACGACATGATCACGGGCGGCTCGGGCTCGGGCGACGTGAACGAGGCGTACACGGTTTCGCTGGTGCAGGGGCTCGAGGCGGCCGGCCTCGCCGCCGAGGCGAAGCTTGCGGCCGCCTATTCGTCGCACCTGCAGGAGTTCGCCAGGACGGCGCCGCCGCCGAGGATGTTCATGGCGGCGCCGCGCGCGGCTGAGATGTCCCTGGCCCCCGCGGACATCGCGAGGGCCGCGAAGGAGAGCGACGCGGGCCTCGTCACGATCGGCCGGAACGCCGGCGAGGGGCGCGACCGCGAGGTGGCGGGCGACTTCGAGCTGACCGCCGTGGAGAAGGCTTTGATCGCGGAGGTGGCCTCGGCCTTC
>DAOPQX010000318.1:2034-4441 GCA_035348395.1 Vicinamibacterales bacterium
ACGCGAACGGCAAGAAGGCCCTCGTCGTCCTCAACGTCGCGGGGGTCGTCGAGACGGCCAGCTGGCGCGATCTGCCAGACGCGATCCTGCTGGCGTGGCAGCCCGGCCAGGAGTCGGGTCACGCCATCGCCGACGTGATCACCGGGAAGGTGACGCCGTCGGGCAAGCTGGCAACGACCTTCCCGATGAAGTACCAGGACGTGCCGTCGGCGTCGAACTTTCCGGGCAAGACGCTCGTCGGCCCCGACCCGGCGGCCAGGGGCGGCAACGTCTTTGGGCGCGGCGACCGCGAGGCGGAGATCGCCTACGAAGACGACGTCTTGGTCGGCTACCGGCACTACGCGACCAAGGATGTAAAGGTGGCCTACCCGTTCGGGTTCGGCCTGTCGTACACGGCGTTCGAGTACTCGGGCCTTTCGTTGAGCGGCCCCGAGTTCGGCACCGGGCTGACGGTGAAGGTCACAGTCCGGAACACCGGGAAGGTTGCGGGTCGCGAAGCGGCGCAGCTGTATCTTTCGGCGCCGGGCAAGACGATGCTCAAGCCGGCAATCGAGCTGAAGGGCTTCGCCAAGACGAAGGTGCTGGCGCCGGGGGAGTCGCAGACGCTCGCCTTCCAGCTGACCCCGCGTGACCTGGCGTCGTTCGACGAGGCGACCTCGTCATGGCAGGCAGAGGCCGGTACCTACACCGTCAGGATCGGCGCCTCGTCTGCAGATATCCGGCAGACCGCCACCTTCACGAAGGCCACGACCGAGCGGGTGGAGTAGTTCCCCGCAGAGCTTGCCGGGCCCTCGTCACCGGTCGCACCATGGGCTGTGCGATAAAGGGGTGAGGTGGCGATGCCGGCACGTGAAAAGGCAGTAGGGGGAGCGGACCGTGTCCGGGGTGATCTTTCCGCCGGGCAGCGCAAGGATCTTCTCGAGACGTTGAGGGCCCGGTTCGAGGAGAACATGAACCGGCACAAGGGCGTCGAGTGGGCGAGGGTGCAGGCGAGACTGGAGGCCCACCCCGGAGCGCTGTGGTCTCTCAGCCAGATGGAGAAGACCGGGGGCGAACCGGACGTGGTGGGCCTCGACCGCGCGACCGGCGAGTGCGTCTTCTTCGACTGTTCGCCCGAGAGCCCCAAGGGACGCCGCAGCCTCTGTTACGACCGCGAAGCGCTGGAGGCGCGGAAGGAGAACAAGCCGGGGGACAGCGCGATCCACATGGCCGCCGCCATGGGGATCGAGATCCTGTCGGAGGAGCAGTACCGCGAGCTGCAGGCCCTCGGCGAGTTCGACACGAAGACGTCGAGCTGGGTGAAGACGCCGCCGGAGGTCAGGAAACTGGGGGGCGCCATCTTCTGCGACCGCCGCTACGGCCGCGTCTTCACGTACCACAACGGCGCCGAGTCCTACTACGCGGCGAGGGGCTTCCGCGCCTGGCTCAAGGTGTGAGGCGGTCCTTGCCAGTTGCCACAGCCAGTGGCACACCCAGTGGCACAGGCGTCCCGCCTGTGTGAGGGTCTCCCTCACCAGTGGCACAGGCGTCCCGCCTGTGAAGGGATATCCTGCCAGTGGCACAGGCGTCTCGCCTGTGAAGGGATATCCTGCCAGTGGCACAGGCGTCCCGCCTGTGGCTCGGGTGAAGAACCCGCCACTGCTTCATTCTCGCCGCGCGAGCTTTCCGGCCCTCCTCGGCTACAATGCGCACCAGAGGCCGGGAGCAGGAAATATGCGCATTCGCGGTCTCGGCGCCTTTCTCGCGATCCTCCTTACTACCGCCTGTGCATCCGTCCAGCGTGTGCCAGTTCCGCACTGGGGCCGCTACGACCAGGGCGAGCTTTCCGGTTTCCTTCGCGCCCCAGGCGAACAGCTTGTGAGGAGGGTACCGGAACTGATAGTGCAGCGGGCTCGGGGGAGGATTGCCTTGCCAACCGCCGAGGGGCGGCGCGAGCTACCACTTCAGTCGTGGCCAACGACTCCGGGTGAGGCCGTGAGTGCGCCATACCGTCCCCCCGAATATGCGGTGATTGACACCAGGATGTTCGTGGTCGAACTACGCGGTCCCAGCCCCGACACGACCGTGCGCACGGTCGCGCTGCGAGGCGGCGCGTTCGACTTCGGGTCCGTGCCCAACGGCAGGTACGAGCTGAAGACGACGGCCTCAGGGTCGGCGTTCGCGCTTGGATGGCAGTCCGAGATCAGGACCGTCATCGTGTCCGATTCTGCCGATCCGGGTGCAGAGATCCGGATTCCCTGAGTCGTCACCTCGCCGGCATCGCACATCCGTCGTACCAACAGGCGACTCCGGGTCTCGCCCGCCGCTTCAGGGTCAACCGGCCGACACGCCAAGACTTTGAATTAGGAGGACTCGCGGGTTGGTCGGGGCGCCGGGATTCGGACCCGGGACCTCCTGCGCCCAAGGC
>DAOPQX010000319.1:0-4438 GCA_035348395.1 Vicinamibacterales bacterium
CGGTGAGCCCGCCCGCCTGTCCCCTCCCCGGGATCGCCAGGTCGTAGTGAAGGCCCTGCGCGTCCTCGCGGAAGGCGGCGGCGAACAGGTCGGGGAACGCGCGCAAGCCGTGGAAGGTGCAGCACCACCAGGCGCGCGCCCCCCAGGCCGCCACCCCTTCATCGGTCAACTCGCGGTGCCCGAAGTCGCCGCTGCCGAACTGGTTGAACGCGAACTCGTTGAAGAGCGTCAGCTCGGCCTGCTCCAGGTACTTCGCCTTGCCGGTCGCACGCCACAGGGCCAGGTTGAGTCTCAGCCAGTCGGCCTCCGAGCAGCCCTCGTCTCGCTTCGCGATCGGCTTGAACGCCTCGGGCACGGCGCCGTGCACGAAGACGTTTCCCGACGCCATCAGCTCGTCCCACTCGCGCTCCACCTGCGCCAGCAGCGCCGGGTCGCCGGTGGCGCGATGCAGCTGCAGGATCCCGCGGAGCGAGGTCAGGTAGCCGTGGCTGTGCTGCGCGGGATGGCGCCCGGTGTGGGCGGCGATTGCCCGCCCGAGCTCGAGGTACCGCGCGTCGCGCGTCTCCTCGTGGAGCGCGACCAACCCCTCGATGACCTGCGTCCAGCAGATGTACCCCACAGCCACCTGCGTCCCGCTGTACTCCCGGCGCACCCCATCGTCGTTCAGGCGCGGCGCGACCGCGAGGAAGAAGCCGCCCAGCCGGCGGGCTGCCTCGAGGAGGTCGGCGCGCCTCGTGAGCCGGTGCGCTTCCACCAGGCCGACGAGCAGCCGCCCGTTGCCCCAGAGCATCGCCATGTGCTTCTGGGTGATCCGTCCTTCGGAGAATGCCTCGCCGAAGTGGCCGTCGGGCTGCTGGTGTGGGATCACGGCGTCGGCAACCGCGTTCACCGCGGGCTGCAGATCCGGGCGCTCGCGCGCGCTCACCGCCAGCGCCTCGAGGTAGCGCCCCGACACGTCGCCGCTGAACTCGGTGAACCGCCGGACGTGCCGCGGCACCGCGTCGGCGGCGACGAACTCCACCGTGTAGCGGGGCGGGCCGCCCTGGAGCACGCGCTCGAGCGCCAGTCGGTAGCGCTCGGTGAAATCACCGGACCATCCAGCCGCGACGGTCGCGGCGATCGCGAAGAGGACGAAGCTCGGCATGTGGCCCCCGTGGCTGGGCGAGGCGGCGCCTCGCCCTCCGTTTCGCCGATCCTAGCCGATCTCGAACCGGCGTCGCGGACGCAACCAGATGGGTGACCGGGAAGGCCGGGAAGTGAAGGTCAGGCCAGCAGCCGGCGGAGAACGGGAACCCGCAGCATTTCGGGGAAGTTCGCACCCGGGTTGAGAACGCCGCGCGAGACGCGCAGGACGGCCACGCCGACCGCCCCGGCGAGGACGGCGGTCATCCAGGCAGGAAGCAGCAGGATCCGGTCGCCGGCCGCGAGCCCCAAGGTGGCGAGCGTGATCAGGAGGTACACGCGGGCGATCTTCCAGGGAAAGAGCGGGACGCCCGTGCGCCCCATCCACAGGCCGGCGTGCACGAACAGGTTGTTGAGGATCAGCGCCAGCGACGCGGTGAGCGCGCCGCCAAGGGCGCCGTACCGCCCGACCAGCACGACGCCGAGGGCCACGCACAGCACGACGGTCAGCACGTCGGCCGCGACGATGTACCGGACCTTCCCGTGAACCCGGAGGGTGGAGGCATTGAACCCGAGCGCCGCGTTGAAGTAGTGGCCAGCCGCCAGGACGCTGAGCAGGACCGCCGCGCCGGCATATCGGTCGCCGAAGAGCAGCACCGTGATGGTGGGCGACAGGACGCACGTGGCCGCGAACAGGGGGAACGTCAGGACCGCGATCCAGAGTGACGTCGCCCAGTACAGGTCGCCGATCCCCTGCCTGTCGTTCCTGGCGTACATGCGGGACGCCAGCGGAACGAACAGGAACCCAAATGCCTCGAACACCACGGTGTTCAGGTGGGCGACCGAGACGACTGCACGGTATTCCCCCACCGACGAGGCGTCGCGGAAGTACTCCAGCAGGATCACGACCAGCGCCCCTCGCAGGGCGACGGAGAGGTCCGTGGTGAGAAGGGGAATGCTGAACCCGAACAGCTCGCGGAACGGCAGGCGATACTTCCCGGGCCTCAGGTATTGAAGCAGGCCCTGCCTGCTCCAGGTCCGAAGCAGGGTGGCGAGATAGAGCGAAACGCCGATGAGCGATCCGAGAACGTAGCCGTACGCCAGCATGTACACGTCGCCGGTGACCGCCATGACGAAGAGCACCGCGGCCAGCTTGAGGCCCGGTCCAACGACCTGCCGCCGAAAGAAGATCGCTCGCGCCGAGCAGTAGACCGCGACGACCTGTTGCAGCAGCTTGTCGAGCGCATCGATCGGGGCGATTGCGATGAGGACCAGCAGCAGCGACAGCGTCTCGCGGTCCAGGTTCGCGCCGCTCCCCACCTGGTCCTGGAGCACGAACAGCCCGAGAACGAGCCCAAGGCCGAGTACGCAGATCGTCGCCACGGAGAGGACGATGGCCCCGAAGGCCTTGTCCTGCTCGTTCCGCTCGCTGTAGATCGGCACGAGGCGGGGAATCCCCTTGGCGAGACCCAGCAGCAGGATGCTCGAACCGAGGGTGGCCACCCCGATCCCGTACGCGAAGGCCCCGTAGTGCCCCTTCGACAGGTACCGCACGGCGAGCACCTGCACCGCGAAGTTGAGGAGCACCGAGATGAACCGACCTGCCAGCAGCAGGCTGGAGCCGCGGACGAACCGCCGACTCGCCGCCGAAGCGTGGCTGTTCTCGCTCGCTTCCCCACCGGCCGGGACGGTCCCGGCAACCACAGCGTCCACTCCAACTCCTTCAATCGCCGTTTGCCGGCGGCCGACGGCCGCAGCACATCCGGCGTCACGCCACACCGCGAGCAGCGAGGGTCCAGGCTGGCACTCTCGCCGCCACAGCCGGCACAACCATCACGTTCATTCTGACCACCAGCAGGGCGAGGGAACATGGGAGCAGGGTCCCAGCACGGGCAGGAATCGCCAGGCGCGGCCTCCTGGCGACGCGCGCGCCAGGATCTGCACTACACTTCCCGGCACGGACGGGATCGCGCGACTGAACAGGAGGACGTCCCATGAGCGCCCACAACCGCCGCCAGTTCCTGGGTGTCACCGCGGCAAGCTTCGCCGCCGCAAGCCTCTTCCCGCGGCGAGTCGCCGGCCGCTCACCCGCCGACGTCCCGGCGCTGCTGGGAGGCACCCCCGTCCACAAGGGCGCCTGGCCGAAGTGGCCGGAGTGGCGCCAGGCGTGGGAGCCGTCGATCCTCGACGTCCTGCGCAGCGGCCAGTGGTACCGGGGCGCCTCCGGCGACCAGATTCCCCGCTTCGAGGCCGCCTACGCGAAGCTCCTCGGCGCGAAGCGCTGCCTGGCAACGGCCAGCGGCACGACCGCCCTCCTCGTGGCGATGCACGTCCTCGACGTTGACGCCGGCGACGAGGTCATCGTCTCGCCGTTCACCTTCATCGCCAGCTACAACGCCATCCTGATGCTGAAGGCGCTGCCGGTTCTCGCCGACACCGACCCGGCGACGCTGACGATCGACCCGGCCTCGATCGAGACCCGGATCACGGACCGGACGCGCGCGATCATGCCGGTGCACATCTACGGCATGCCGTGCGACATGGACCCGATCGTGGCGCTGGCCGCGAAGCACCGGGTGAGGGTCGTCGAGGACGCCTGCCAGGCCTGGCTGGCGGAATACAAGGGCCGCAAGTGCGGGACGATCGGCGACCTCGGCTGCTTCAGCTTCCAGAACTCGAAGCACCTGCCGTCGGGCGAGGGCGGGGCGATCACCGGCAACAGCGACGACCTGCTCGATCGCGCCAGCTCGTTCCACGATTGCGGGCGCCCGTACGGCGGCTTCAAGGGGGCGCGGCCGAACTTCACCCGCGGCGGCAACTTCCGGATACAGCACTTCCAGGCGGCCATGCTGCTGCAGCAACTCGACAAGCTGGTGACCGACACCGCCCGGCGCCGCGAGCACGCGAGCCGCCTGACATCCGCGCTCCAGGACATCCCAGGCATCCGGACCGTGCGCCTGCCCCAGAACAGCACGGCGGTCTGGCACCTCTACCCCTTCCGGTACGACGCCGAGAAGTTCGAGGGGCTTTCACGGGCGACCTTCATCAAGGCGATGCGCGCCGAGGGCATCCCCTGCTCCACGGGCTACCAGGAGCAGTACTTCGACGGGCTGCTCGACGAGACGATCGCCTCGCGGGGCTTCAAGCGGCTGTTCAGCGAGCGGCGGCTGAAGGAGTACCGCGACAGCTTCAACGAGCTGAAAGGCAACCGCGAGGTCTGCGCGACGACGGTGGCCATCGGCCAGAACATGCTGCTGGCCGAGCGGGCCGAGATCGATCAGATTGCCGCGGCGGTGCAGAAGATCCAGGCCAACGC
>DAOPQX010000320.1:0-4436 GCA_035348395.1 Vicinamibacterales bacterium
TCGCCCTCGGGCTTGCCGTCTACGACACGCAGTGCGGGGCAAAGCTGTTTCGGACGAGCGAGGTCGTCGCCGCCGCCTTTGCGAGGCCGTTCCGCACCGGCTGGGTGTTCGACGTGGAGCTGCTGGCCCGGTACGTCGCGGCGGTGGGCCACGACGAGGCCAGGGCGCGGATCTACGAGCTGCCGCTGAGGAAGTGGATCGAGGTGCCCGGATCCAAGGTCAGGCCGTGGCACGGCCCCGGAGCCGTGCTCGACCTTCTGTGGATTGCCTGGGCGCTCCGCCGGGGAGACGTCTGACGGGAGGTGAAGGGACGATCCCCGAGCCTTCTACCGGTAGCTCGCGTGGAACCGCGCGAGCCGCTGCACCAACGCCTCGATCTTCTCGGTGGGCGGCAGGATGGTCGTGCGCAGGTGCGCGGTGCCGGGAACCTGGCCGAAGCCGGAGCCGGGCACCACGCAGATGCCCGTCTCCTCGAGCAGCGCCAGGCAGTACTCCTCGTCGGTGCGGCCGGGCGGCAGCGTGATGCTGGGGAAGGCGTACATCGCGCCCGCCACCTGGTTGCACCGGATGCCCGGGATGCGGTTCAAACCCTCGGCCAGCAGGATCGCGCGGCGCCGCAAGTCGCCGATGATGCGATCGCGCTCGCTCGCGTAGAGCGGGTACGACTCGTCGCCGGACCTGGGCGGGTGCACCATGCAGTAGGTGGCCACCTGGCCCGTGAGGTTCGCGCAAAGCGCCACCGACTGGAGCTTGGTCACCTGCGCCACCACCTCGGCCGGGACGTTCCGCAGCTCCATGTAGCCGCCGCGCTGGCCGCACTCGCCAAGGAACCCCTTGGAGCAGGAGTGGAAGCTGAAGAGGCTGACCTCGCGCTCCCCCTTCTCGGTCACGACGCGCGCGAACGAGTGGAACCGGTCGCCCGCCAGGTAGATGTTCTCCTGGTACACCTCGTCGGCCAGGATCGCGAGGCCGCGCTCGCGCGCGAAATCGACGATCATCGAGATGTTCGCGCAGTCGAGGACGGCGCCGGTCGGGTTGCCCGGGTTGATCACGCAGATCGCGCGCACACGCACGCCCTCGGCGGTCGCCTTTTCGTAGCTCTCCTCGAGACGGAGGCGGCTGAGCCTCCAGTCATTTCCCTCGTCCAGGTAGTAGCCCACCTGGCGCCCCTCGTACAGCGTGATGGTCGCGCTGTACAACGGGTACTGCGGAATCGGGATCATGATCCCGTCGCCGGGCCCGCTGATCAGCAGGCGCAGGGCTGTCTGAACCCCCTTCGAGGCGCCGTCGGTGAGGTAGATCGCCTCCGGGTCGGCCGGGATCCCGTCGCGCTCGTGGATGAAGGCGGCCACCGCCTCGCGGATGAACCGGACGCCCTTGCTGTCGGAATACGCCCCGAGGCCATGCCGCGTGCCCGCCAGGATCTTCCGCGCGGTTGCGATCACGTCGCGCGGGAACAGGTCGCCCCCCCGCGTCATCAGGTCCGGATACTGGCAGAGCGCGAGCACCTGCCGCAGGAAGGTGATGGGCTTCTGCTCGAGGGCCTGCGGGTTTCCGATGTTGCAGTAGATGATCTCGCGCCCCTCGCGCTCGAGCGCCTGCGCGCGGGCGACGATCGGGCCTCGGACGGCGTATTCAGTCTGCAGGACGGCCCTGCCGAGATCGGTCAGGCGGATGGTCATGATGGTCCGTTCTTCGCAAGGGCGCGCTCGGGAGCGGCGGCGATGGCCCCGAGGAGCGATTCTGTCGGAAAGGGGGCCGGAATTCAACGCCCGGCCGGCGCACCCGCGCGCACGAGCGGCACGAAGAGCACCGGCGCCACGTCGCGTGACGCAACGCGCCCCTCGCGGTCCTTCTCGAAGAGCCGCAGCACCTGGCCGCCTCCCCGCGGCCCGATCGGGATCACCAGCCGCCCCCCCGGGCCGAGCTGCTCGAGCAGCGCCGGCGGCAGGTGGTCGGGGGCGGCCGTCACCATGACGATGTCGAAGGGAGCGCGTTCGGGCCAGCCGCGGTAGCCGTCCCCCGCGCGAACCGTGACGTTGCCGAACCCCAGCTCCCGCAGGCGCTCCTCGGCCTCGCGTGCGAGGGGTTCGACGATCTCGATCGAGTAGACCTCCTGCACGAGCCTGGCGAGGATTGCCGCCTGGTAGCCCGACCCGGTTCCGATCTCGAGCGCGCGATCGGCCGGCCCGGGCCGGACCAGCTGCGTCATGAGCGCGACGATGTAGGGCTGCGAGATCGTCTGCCCGTGGCCGATCGGCAACGGCGTGTCGTCGTACGCGCGGTCGCGGAGATCGGGCGGGACGAACAGGTGCCGAGGGACGGCTCGCATCGCCTCGAGTACCTTCCGGTCGGTGATGTCCCGGCCCTCCAGCTGACGAGACACCATCCGTTCGCGCGCCGCCTCGTCCCCGCCGCCGTGCGCTCGTTCGCCGGCCGAATCGCCGGCCCGGGCGCAGCCTCCGAGGAGCAGCAAGCCGAGGAGCAGCGGCACCCCGCGCATGCCCCGAGTATAGGACGCCGGAACCGGCCGGGCACGTTTTCGTCTATGCTGACGATCCGCCCGCGACCGACCGTCCCCCGGGATCCAGCCGAGATGCACCTTCCGTTGCCCTGCCGTTCCGTCGTGTTCACCTGCGTGCTCGCCGCCGCGCTGCTCGCGAACCTGCCCGCGTCCGCTGCAGCCGGCGCCGCCCAGCAGCCGGGTGCCAAGCCCAGCCCGGCGCCGCCGGCCCTGCACGTCGGGCGCGTGGCGGCCCCGCCGTCGCTCGACGACTTCATCGCAGGCCGGCCGACGCCGGGGATGACCGAGCTCAGCGGCTTCCGGCAGCGCGAGCCGGGTGATGGCACGCCGGTCAGCAGCCCCACGACCGCCTGGGTGGGGTACGACGAACGGCAGCTTCACGTCGTGTTCGTCTGCGGGGAGAAACCGGGACAGGTGCGCGGCCGGCTCGCACGCCGCGAGGACATCAACGAGGACGACGTCGTCGGGGTCCTGCTCGACACGTTCCACGACAGGCGCCACGCCTACCTCTTCATCGTGAACCCGCTCGGCGTTCAGCTCGACGGCATCAGCACCGAGGGGCAGGACGACGACTACTCGTTCGACACGCTGTGGCACAGCGAGGGGCGCCTGACACCGGGCGGGTACGTCGCGCGCGTCAGCATCCCCTTCCGCAGCCTCCGCTTCGCCAACACCCCGACGCAGGAGTGGGGCTTCGCCCTCGGGCGGGTGATCAGATCGCGCAACGAGACGTCGTTCTGGCCCTACGTCACGCGGAGGGTGCAGAACCACATCGAGCAGATGGCGACGCTGACGGGAATCGAGGGCGTGTCCCCGGGACGCAACATCCAGCTGATTCCGTACACGGCGGGGACGGCGTCGCGGTTCCTCGACGAGGAGGCGGCCGAGCGCGGCAGCCGCGAGGAGGCGCGGGCGGGCCTCGACGCGAAGGTGGTGATCAAGGACGCGCTGACGCTCGACCTGGCGGCCAACCCGGACTTCAGCCAGGTCGAGTCGGACGAGCCGCAGGTGACGATCAACCAGCGCTTCGAGGTGCAGTTCCCCGAGAAGCGGCCGTTCTTCATCGAAAACGCCAGCTACTTCCGCACGCCCGAGACTCTGTTCTTCTCGCGGCGCCTGGCGGACCCCCGCCTGGGCGCGCGGCTGACGGGGCGGGTCGGGAAGTGGAACGTCGCCGCGCTGGTGATGGACGACCGGGCGCCCGGCGAGCAGGCGCCCCGCGGAAGCGAGGCCAGCGGCGCGATGGCCGCCACCGCCGTCGGCCGCGTGGTGCGCGAGTTCGGACGCCAGTCCACGGTCGGCGCGATGGCGACGAGCCGCGACTTCTCGACCAGCTCGAACCGGGTCGGGTCGGTGGATCTCCGCCTGCGCCTCGGGGGCAACTGGGTGATCGATGCGCAGGCGATGACCAGCCGCACCACGCGCCTCGACGGCGAGCGGCTGGCGGGACCCGCCTACGTCGCGCAGGTCGGCTACTACGGCCGGTCCCTGAACTTCGTCACCGAGTACACCGATCGGAGCCCGGGCTTCCGGGCCGACCTTGGATTCATCCAGCGCTCGGACATCCGGGAGTGGGAGACGGAGGCCGGCTACAAGTGGTTCCCCAAGGGCGGGACGCTCCTCAGCTGGGGACCGGGGTTCGAGGCGACTGTGAACTGGGACCGCACGGGCCGCGTCCAGGACTGGCGCGTGAACCCCGAGGTCGAGCTCGAGTTCCCCCGCAACACGAACCTGTTCGCCGGGGTGGACTGGGCCTACGAGCGCTTCGCGGGGATCGGGTTCGACAAGCGCGCCGCCTTCGGGTTCTTCAACACGGAGTGGCTGAAGTGGCTGTCGATCTCCCTCGGCCTGTCGCGATCGCGCGGGGTCAACTACTACCCGGCACAGGGACTGACGCCGTTCCTGGCCAATG
>DAOPQX010000321.1:0-4433 GCA_035348395.1 Vicinamibacterales bacterium
GCAGGTACGTGAGGCTCGGGCGGCGCGCCGAGGCGGAGGAGCTCGCGCGACGGTACGATCACATGCCCTACCGCCGGGCGATCATCAACGCGGCGCTTGGCAACCGCGAGCGGATGTACCACGGCCTCGAGCAGATGGCCCGCGAGGAAACACAGCGCCTCGTGCTCCTGGTGCGGGACCCTGGGTTCGCTCCCTACCGGGCCGACGACCGGTACAAGAACCTCCTTCGCCGCGTCCACCTCGAGCCAGGACAGCAGGGGGGCTAGAAGCGCGCGCGCGCGCCGATGCGCGCGATCCGGGGCGGCACCACCGTGAGCGGCTGGAGGAACGCCGGGCCCGATGCCCAGTTCACCTCCGCTTCGGCATTCGAGTTCAGCAGGTTGAAGACGTCCAGGAAGACCGAGACCCCGCGCGGTCCCGGGCGGCCGACCGCGCGCTCGACCCGAAGGTCGAGCAGCGTCACGTGGTCCGTGCGCCGCGTGCCGACGGGCTCGGCCAGCACCCTGATGACGCCGTAGTTCATCACCGCGGAAACGGTACGGCCGAAGGGCTGTCCCGACTGGTGGCGGACGAGCGGGGTGACGTCCACGCGCCAGGGTGCGCGAAACGTCCCCGACGCGGTCGCTGTCCACGTTCGCAGGCGGTGGTGCCCGCCTGCGAACGTGTTGATCAGGTCGTTGGGCGTCAGCGGAAGCGTGTTCTGGCGGACCTGCTGGCCGCCGTAGACGTTGGCGTGCTCCAGCGTCCAGGTGTGAGCAAAGCCGGCCGACAACGACCAGCGCCCCCGCATCCGGCGATGGGCCGTCACCTCCCACGTCAGGTGGCGGCTGGCGGTCCCTTCGACGTTGCGGACGATGCTGGCGCCCGGGCCAGGCCGCCCGTCGATCTGCAGATTGCGGCCCGGGATTCCGGGCCCGTCGTCGCCCGTCCCGGCGCGTCCGTCGGGGCCCGGGTCGGCGATCAGCACCGGCTCGCTGAAGGCCGAGAAGGGCATCGACGGGTTCTGTCGCGCGTACTGGCGGGACTCGCGCCGCCAGACGACTCCCGTGCGAACCCCAATCGCGCCCGGCAGCGCGCGCTCGAGCGACGCGGTCAGCTCGTCGATCCAGGGGGCGCGCAGGCCGGGATCGACGGACTCGAGGGCGACGCCGCCGCGGCTGTCCACGAGAGGGCCCTCCTCGCCGTCGTCCCACGAACCGCTGAGGTTGGTGTCACGCCACTCGTGGCGCCGCCACCATCCCGTGGCATTCGGGTTGACGCCGAGGTCGCCGGGCGCCAGCCAGAACCGTCCGGCGCTGCCCTTGAGGATCGTCCTGCCGTCGCCGGAGGCGTCGAAGGCAACGCCCAGCCTCGGCGCAAGCTGGTTCCACGACACGACGTCATCATCGCCGGCGAAGTACCCCGCCGATGGCGGCGCGCCCGGTGGCGGCGCCTGCGCCGGCAGGAAGACGCGGTAGCGATCGAACCGGAGGCCCAGGTTGAGGGTGAGGCGATCCGCCACGCGCCAGGAGTCGCCGGCATACGCCGAGCCTGCCACGAGGCCGCTGGCGGATCCCGAGGGGGCGAGGAAGAGGTACACCTCCGCGGGCACGCCGTTGCGGGTCACGTGCAGCACACCGCCGGGGAAGGCTTCGTTCAGCCGATCCTCGTTGAGGGTGTCGAGGAGTTCTGCTCCCGCCTTGAGGTGGTGACTGCCGATCCACCCCCGGCGGAAGTAGCTGACCGACGCCTGGAACTGGTTTCGCCCCAGCTCGCGCTCGCTCTGACGCCCTCCGCCGCTGACGCGAAGCGTGTCGACGTCCTCGAACCGGGGCGCATCGCCGTTTGGCGTCATCGAGCGGCGCACCGCGAACCGGCCAACCCTCGCCTCGAGGAAGAGGCGATCGCCGAACGCGGCGTTCCACTCGACCTTCGAGATCTCGCCGGACACGCCGAGAGCGGAGGTGGCGTCCGCGGAGTCGTGGATCGCGGTCACCGCGTTGATGGCCCGTCCGCCTGCCGGGCCGAAGGGGTCGAGGCGATTGGGCTGATGGTTGCGGCCTGCCTGGAGAAATCCGACGAACCTGTGAGCGCCGGCCCGAACCGTGGCCTTGCCCGTGTAGCTCCTAAGGTGGGTTTCCGACGGCTTGACCGGGAAGTTCACCTGGCGGACCTGTACCTCCTGGTCGCGGAACGAGCCGTACCACCACGCGCGGTCGCGTGCGAGGTAGCCCCCGAGATCCGCGTTCAGATCGCGAGCCTGCCACAAGCGGTTGGCCTTGCGGGACAGCGGGCCGGCCTGCGGGTCCCGCCCGCGCCACTGCTGTGCGAGGTCGATGTTGTGCGACTGCCAGGCTCGATGCTCGACATCGCCATAGACGCTGCCGGCGTATTGGTTGCCGCCCGACCGGGCGATGAACCGAAGGTGCACGCCGGGCACCGGCCACTCGGGGCCCTGCGCCGCGAGGGCGACGTCCACCTCCTCGAAGGCGCCGTAGTCGATCGTGAACCCGAGCGGGAAGATCTGGACGACGTGGATCCCCTCGACCATCGGCCGGCTCGACCCGCGCGTGCCGTACGAGCCGAAGGGCCCGCCGGCATCCCCCGTGTTGACGCCCGCCTCGAACCGCGCGACCCGGAGGCTCGGCGTGAAGGAGATGACGGCGAAGAGGCTGCGCGAGCCGGGAAGGGCCGCGAGCTGTTCGCGGGTGAAGGTTTCGCTGACGGCGCTGCTGTGCCGGTCGATCACCGCGGCCTCCGGCCGCACCGTCACCGACTCGTTGACGCCGGCGACTCGTAGGACCGCGTCCACCGTCGCCGTCACGCCAAGGGTTACGCGAACCCGGGTCGACCCGGGTCGAAAGCCCGCTCGTTCGAAGGTGACCTCGTACTCGCCTGGGGGCAGCGCTGCCACCAGGTAGGTGCCGTCATCGCCCGTGATCGCAGCCCGGGGACCCATCAAGGCATCGCTCGAGAGGGTGACGGTCACGCCGGGTAGAGAGGCCCCTGACGGGTCGGCCGTCCGCCCCGCGAGCGCGCCGTACCCGATGCCGACGATTTGAGCCGATGTGGGTACGACTGGCATGGCCACGGCAAACGCCGCGGCGATCAGCCAGCGTCCAATGCTCCAGCTTGTGACGCGTGCCCGCACCGGCCTCTGCAGCATGCAAGTCGATTGCCTCGACCCCCGGACCGACATCCGCCGGACGGTCGTCGACTTGCATGCCCCTGGCCGGCGAGCTTCGGGACGCACAGGCCTGCCGCGCTCGCCGGTCGGTCACCCCGTGGAAAAACAGGAGACAAGCGCATGAGAGCCAAGCTTGCCGTTTGTCGCGGTGGGTACCTCTTCGTCGTGCTCGCCTGCGGTGTCGTGTCGGTCGGCGCTACATCGTGGGATGCTTCGTCATCACAAGCCGCCGCTTCGGACCAAGCCCGGCAGGGGAGTGCCGAGCCGCAAATCAAGGCGGCCCACGAGCAGCTGCTCGAAGCCGCGCGCAAGGACGACAAGGCTACCGCCCGCCGGATGATGGATGACGGACTGTCGTGGGTCCACGCTTCGGGGAGAATCGCCAGCAAGGACGAGCTTCTGGGCACCACGCCGGCTCCGCCGCCTGACGTGAAGGTCGAACGGGTTCAGCTTCTTGGAAATGCAGCTATCGTGACCGGCTCGAGCCGGTACGAGGACGGAAGGCAGGCGCGCTTCCTGCAGCAGTGGGTCAACCGCGACGGACAGTGGAAGCTCCTCGCTCACCAGGGCACGCCCATTGGGGGGATGCCAGCGGCGGGCCAGGCGCGCGCAACGCCATCCGCCGAGGGCACGGCGGGGCGCGCCACGATGAAGGGATCCGCGCCCGCGCTCGCCAGCGACGAGGAGCGGGCCGTGTGGAAGGCCGACACGCAGCTGCGCGACGCCTTCCTCACTGGGGACGTCGCCGCCTACGAGAAGCTGACGTCGGACGACTTCGTGCGCATCGGGCCGGGCGGTGAGCGTCAGGACAAGGCCGAGTTCCTGCAGACCGTGAAGCGGAACGCGGGACAATCCGCAGGCCGGATCGAGACGGGTGAGGTCAGCGTCGGCGTCAGCGGGGACGTTGCGCGGGTCGTGATGACGACCTGGGGAGCGATGCCCGGCGGCGACGAGTTCGCACCCCTACGCATCACGAAGGTGCTCGTCAAGCGGAACGGGCAGTGGCAGCAGGCCGGCGTCATCTTCACGCCGGTGACAAATCAGAAGTAGAAAGACCCCTCCTCACGGCGGGACGCCTGTGCCACTGGGCCACTGGCAGGCAGGGACGCCGGCCCTACTTGGCCCGTAGGGACGACGCGCCCTGCTTGCTCGGGTCGCCGGTGGGCGGCGGGGCCTGGTCGGTCGCCGCCGGCGGGCCGAGCACCGCGGGCGCCCCGCTGGACGAGGACCGCCCCGCCAAGCGGATGGTGTTCGCCCTCGGCACCGC